>JAHDCH010000366.1 GCA_020629995.1 Pseudaestuariivita sp.
GTGCCGCATGTCGATGCCCCGCCCCGGGTCACCTGATCCACGATCTGCTCCATCGACGCGCCCGGCTCGATCAGATACGACCCCGCCTTCAGCTGCGTGGACTTGTCGGAATAATCCGCACCCACCCGCAGGATCGTCGCGCTTGTGATCGCGCCCTGGCTCTCCAGGTTGTCGCTCACCCGGCGCATGTTGGTGCCTCGGTCCACCTTCAGGCAGACCGCCTGATCCAGTGGCCCCGCGCTTGTGTATTGCGATTGCCCCCAAAGGATCGCGCCACCGCCCAGAAAGATCAGGACCGTCAGCATCGTCAGGGCATTTGCCGCGATGTGTCGCCACATGTGCTTTTAGACCTTCTTGAAGATCACGCTCGCATTGGTGCCGCCAAAGCCAAACGAATTGGACAGCGCGACGTTAATCTCGCGCTCTTGCTTGGCATTTGCGGCCAGGTTCACCGGCGTCTCGACCGCCGGTGTCTCCAGGTTGATCGTTGGCGGCGCGACCTGATCGCGGATCGCCAGGATGCTGAAGATCGCCTCGATGGCGCCTGCCGCGCCCAACAGGTGGCCGGTCATCGACTTGGTCGACGACATCGTCACCTTGCCCGCTGCATCCCCCATCAGCCGCTCCACCGCGCCCAGTTCGATCACATCCGCCATCGTGGATGTGCCATGCGCGTTGATATAGTCAACGTCCTCGGGCTTCAGACCGGCTTTTCTAAGCGCCATTGTCATACAGCGGCGCGCGCCGTCGCCATCCTCGGACGGAGCGGTGATGTGATAGGCGTCGCCCGACAGGCCGTAGCCCACGATCTCGGCATAGATCTTGGCACCCCGTGCGACCGCGTGCTCGTATTCTTCCAGCACAACAATGCCCGCGCCTTCGCCCATGACAAAGCCGTCGCGGTCCGCGTCGTATGGGCGGCTTGCGCTCTGCGGGTCGTCGCCCCGTTTGGTCGACAGGGCCTTGCAGGCGTTGAACCCCGCGATCCCGATCTCGCTGATCGAGCTTTCGGCGCCGCCCGCAATCATCACCTCTGCGTCGCCGTCCCGGATCAGCCTTGCTGCGTCTCCAATGGCATGCGCACCCGTGGAACAGGCCGTGACCACCGAATGGTTCGGCCCTTTGAACCCGTACTTGATCGACACCTGACCCGAGATCAGGTTGATCAGCGCTCCCGGCACGAAAAACGGCGACACGCGCCGTGGGCCGCGTTCCTTGAGCAGCACCGCCGTCTCGGCGATCGAATTGAGCCCGCCGATCCCCGACCCGATCAGCACGCCGGTCTCTTCCAGCGCCTCCGTGTCCTCGGGCATCCAGCCTGCGTCTTCCACCGCCATCTGCGCCGCGGCCATGCCAAAGCGGATGAACGTGTCGACCTTGCGCTGCTCTTTCGGCGGCATGAAATCATCGGCGTTGAACGTGCCATCCGTCCCGTCGCCAAGCGGCACTTCGCAGGCATAGGTGGTGGCGAGGTGGCTGGCATCGAACTGCTTGATCGTGCCCGCGCCCGATTGCCCCTTCAAAATGCGATCCCAGGTCGCCTCGACCCCGCTTGCCAGCGGCGTCACCAGCCCCAGGCCCGTCACCACAACTCTGCGCATCCTGCTAAATCCTCGCGTCGTCTTGCCCTGGCGCGCTCATACCCCGGGTTGCGCCCCCGGGGCAAGGGCGGCGATCCGCTGTGTGCAGCGAGGCGCGCACGTCCGGGCGCGATGAGCGGCTAACCTCTCTCTCGCGCCCGCAGCTCGGTCTTGAGCACCTTGCCATAGGCGTTGCGCGGCAGGTCTTCGACAAATCTGTAGATGCGCGGCCTTTTGTAGCGTGCCAGCCGGGCAAGACAGGCCGCATCCAGCTCGGCCTCGTCCGTGCCCCCGGGCCCCGGCACGACATAGGCCACCACGGTCTCGCCAAACTCGGGGTCGTCGCGGCCCACCACCGAAACTTCGGCGACGCCGGGATGCGCCGCCAGCACTTCCTCGATCTCGCGTGGATAAATGTTGTACCCGCCCGAAATGATCAGATCCTTGGCCCGGTCCACCAACGTCAACAGCCCGCCCGCGTCGATCCTGCCCACGTCTCCGGTCTTCAACCAGCCACCTGCAAACGCTGCCTCGGTTGCTGCGGGGTCGCGCCAGTAGCCTGCGCAAACGATGTCTCCGTGCACCTCGACCTCACCATCCGGGCCAAGGCGGATCCGGACGCCGTCCTGCGCGTACCCGGCCGCCTCCCACACTCTTGTGTCACCCCGGCCCAGTTGCTCGGCCGTCAGCGCGGTGATCGTCATCGGCGCTTCGCCCTGTCCGTACAATTGCGCCAGCTTCGGACCATAGGCCTTCAGAAAGGCGCGCACCTCCGCCACCGGCATCGGCGCACCGCCATAGATCGCCGCCTTCATCGCGCTCAGGTCCACCCCGGCCACGCGCAGCCGCCGCAGAATCGTCGGCGCGGCGAAAAACACCGCCCCCGGCCATGCGCGCACCAGATCGCCCATTTCCGCCTCGTCAAACCCGCCCGATTGCGGCACCACCTGCACTCCGCCCTTGCGCAGGATCGCCAGCGCGTACAATCCCGACCCGTGGCTCAGCGGCGCGGGATGCAGGATCGCCGGCCACGGCCC
>JAHDCH010000367.1 GCA_020629995.1 Pseudaestuariivita sp.
CACCAGCGCAGGAACGCGCCCAGCGTCTGGGGCGGCGGGCCATCGGCACGCTGGAACGGATTGATCAAAGGCTTCATTGGGCGGCATCCTCGGTGTTCAGAAAGCCGCCCGACTGGCGCGACCAGAACCCCGCATATAGGCCGCCCCGGGCCAAAAGCACCTCGTGCGTGCCATCCTCGACGATCCGCCCCTGATCCAGAACAAGGATCCGGTCCATATGCGCGATGGTCGACAGGCGGTGCGCGATGGCGATCACGGTTTTGCCCTGCATCATCTGCTGCAGGGTCGCCTGAATCTCGGCCTCTACCTCGCTATCCAGCGCGCTTGTTGCCTCGTCCAGCAGCAGGATCGGCGCGTCCTTGAGCATGGCGCGTGCCAGCGTGATCCGCTGCCTTTGCCCGCCCGACAGCTTGACCCCGCGCTCACCTACCTGAGCGTCATAGCCCTTGCGCCCTTCGGCATCCTCAAGGCCCAGAATGAACTCATGCGCGCGGGCGCGGCGGGCGGCATCCAGCATCTGTTCTTCGGTCGCGTCAGCCCGGCCATAAAGGATGTTGTCGCGCACCGACCGGTGGAGCAAAGCGCTGTCCTGCTGCACCATCCCGATCTGCGCGCGCAGGCTGTCCTGAGCGACGCGGGCGATGTCCTGCCCGTCAATCGTGATCCGCCCTGCGTCGGGGTCGTAGAACCGCAGCATCAGCTTGACCAAGGTCGACTTGCCCGCGCCCGACCGCCCCACAAGGCCGATCTTTTGCCCCGGCTCGATCGTCAGGTTCAGGTTGTCGATCCCGCCGGTTTCTTTGCCATAGTGGTGTGTCAGAGACTGAATTTCGATCTGTCCTTTGGTCAGCGCCAGTGGCTTGGCATCCGGCGCATCGACCAGTGCGATGGGTTGAGCGATGGTCTGCATCCCTTCGGCCACGACGCCCAGCTGGCGGAAAAAGGTGGTCAGCGCCCACATGATCCAGCCGGTCATCGCGTTCATCCGCAGGGTCAGCGCCGTCGCCGCCGCGACCACGCCAACGCTCGCCGTGCCCTGCATCCACATGAACATCGCCCAGCCCACGACCGATACGATCAGCAGGCCATTCAGCACCACCAGCGCCACGTCCATGATGGTATAGAGCCGCATCTCGGCCAGGAACGTGTCGCGCGTGTGGTCAATCGCCTCTCGGGCATAGGCAATCTCGGAGCTGCCGGTCGCGAACATCTTGACCGAGTGGATGTTGGTATAGCTGTCGACAATCCGCCCGGTCAGCTGGCTGCGTGCATCGCTGGCCTTTTCGCTGGCCGGGCCCACGCGCCGCACGGTCCAGACCACCAGCCAGCCATAAAGGCCCAGCCAGATCAGCATCGGCAGGGCCAGCCGCGGATCGGCCTGTGACAGCAAGATCAGCGCGCCAACCACATAGGCAATGGCAAAGGTGATGGCGTCAAACACCTGAAACACCGCCTCCCCGGCGGCAGGCGGCGTCTGCATCAGGCGGTTGGCGATGCGCCCGGCAAAGTCATTTTCGAACCAGCCGACCGATTGGCGCAACACGTGCTTGTGCGCGCGCCAGCGGATCAGCGTGCCAAAATTGGGCAGGATCGTCTGGTTCAGCACCAGGACGTCAATCGCCTGAATGACGGGCCGAATGAACAGCACAAACACCGCCAGCAGGATCAGCGTTGTCCCGTGCTCGTCCCACACCTGCGCAGGATCACCGGCGAGGACGTCCACGACCCAGCCCATCAGGCCGATCAGCGCAATTTCGACCCCCGCCACGACAACCGACAGGATTGCCGCCCAGATGAACACGCCACGGAACGGCTGCGAATAGGCGCGCAGAAACGGCCACAGCTTGCTCGGGGGCGTGTCGGTCTCTTGATACGGACCGTAGGGATCAACGAGGTTTTCGAAAAAGCGGAACACGGGAATAACCGTCCTTTCGCCCCTGTCCTACCGCGATTCCCTAGACAAAGACCATGAGCGCAAACGCACCAAGCGCCAGCGCCATTGTGCGTGAGAACACCGTCCAGACCGCGGGGCGTGTCAACAGGGCGGTCAGTGCTGCGCCCGCCGAGGTCCAGAACAGGCAAACACCCAGGTTGATCCCGGCAAAAGCGCTGCCCAGCCGCAACGCTTCGGCCCATGGCCCGCCGGTGCCCGGATAGGCCGACGCGGCCGTCAGCGCCACCGCCCAGACCTTGGGGTTCACCCACTGGAACAGCACCGCTTCGACAAAGGTCATGGGCCGGTCCTTGCCCGTCGCATTGCCCGGTCTGGCGTGCCACAGCTTGTACGCCATCCACAGAATCCACGCCGCCGCGATGATCTTGAGGCTCAGTTCCAACGTTGGCCTTGCCGCCAGCAGCGCGCCAATGCCCATGCCCGTCAGACCCGCCGTCACCCCTACGCCCGCGGCCACGCCCAGCAGATGCGGCAGCGTCGGTCGAAACCCGAACCGCGCGCCGGACAATGTCAGCAGGATGATGTTCGGCCCGGGCGAAAACAGGCCAAGAAAGACAAAGGCGTACAGCGGGTCCATGTGCCGGGGCTTAGGACAGAAGAGCGTCCCGGTCGAGCGTGAAGTCAGACGCGATCCAGCGCGCCTCGATCTGTCGCA
>JAHDCH010000029.1 GCA_020629995.1 Pseudaestuariivita sp.
TCAGGTATGGCGAGACACGCCGGATCGGCGGGGCGAGCGTGTCGTTTCATCCTGCGGGCCATGTCCCGGGCTCGGCGCAAATCCGGGTCGAAGTCGGCGGCGAGGTCTGGGTGGTCTCGGGCGATTACAAGATCGAGGGTGACGGGTTCTGCGAAGCTTTCGAGCCGGTCCGCTGCCACCATTTCATCACCGAGTGCACGTTTGGCCTGCCCGTCTTTCGCTGGCAACCGCAAGCGCAGGTCATGGCGCAGGTGGATGCGTGGTGGCGCGCCAATGCTGCCGCCGGGACGGTGTCCATGCTGGGCGCCTATTCACTGGGCAAGGCGCAGCGTCTGATCGCCAATGTGAACGCAGAAATCGGCCCGATCCTGACCCATGGCGCGGTCGAGGCCACCAATGCGGTCCTCCGCGCCCAGGGCCTGACGCTGCCCGAAACCCGGCATTGGACAGGTGACGACGGCAAGCCTCCGAGGGACGCCTTGGTGATCGCGCCTCCCGGCGCACTTGACGGGGTCTGGGCGCGTGGCTTTGGCCAGCGCTCGACCGCTTTTGCCAGCGGCTGGATGGGCCTGCGCGGCATCCGGCGCAGGCGCGCGGGCGACCGGGGTTTTGTCATCTCGGATCATGCCGACTGGCCTGGGCTGTTGTCGGCAATCAAGGACACCGAGGCCGAGAACGTCTATGCCACACACGGATACACGGACATCTTTGCACGTTACCTGAGCCAGGATCTGGGCCTCAACGCCCAGGTGTGGGAGGCCGAATACGGCGGAGACGACGCAAGCGAGGATGCCGCATGACCCTGTCCAAACGCCAACTCGCCGCCAACCTGTGGGCCCGCTATGTTCAGAACCCGACCCTTGGCTATACCCCCGGCCAACGTCTTCTGAACGCGATCTTTCACGCCACTTCGCTACACCTGGGGCCGGCACCCGGGACGCGCAGCCAGAAAGCCTTCAAGGGCGGGATCGAAACGCGAGTGATGCGCGGCCCGGATGCGGCGGGCAACCTGCTGATCTATCTGCACGGCGGAGGGTTCTCGATCGGCGGGCCTTATACCGTGCGCGGCATGGCCTCGCATCTGGCGGCAGCGGCGGGCGCGACCGCGTGGCTTCCGCGCTATCGTCTGTCGACCACGGCACCCTACCCAGCCGCGCCCGATGATTGTTTTGCCGTCTACCGCGCCGCGCTGGACGAATTTGCGCCCGAGCGGATCACTCTTGCAGGAGACAGCGCAGGTGGGTGCCTTGTGCTCAACACCCTGACCCGCGCCCAGGCGGCCGGTCTGCCCATGCCGGCCGCCGTAGGCCTGTTGTCGCCCGTGGTCGACCTGCGGCCGGACAACCCGGCGCGCGACCGATTTCCCAAGGGCGACATGTTGCTGCCTGCCCGCTGGATGCGGCGCTGTATGCCGATGTATCTGGGCCAAACAGATCCGTCTGACCCGGGCATGTCACCGATCTTTGCCGATCTGTCCGCAGCACCGCCCGCGCTGATCCAGGTAGGCCGGCAAGAGCTGCTGTTTGACGACGCAGAGCGCATCGCCCAGCGCCTGCCGCACGCGCAGCTGGATATCTGGGACAATGTTCCGCATGTCTGGCAAATGAACGCGGGCCTTGTGCCCGAAGCCACGCGCGCGGTCTGGCAGATGGGGGCCTTTCTGGCCGGACATCTGCCGTGAAGGCCTTTGCCCAGCTGTTCACCCGTATCGACGAGACCACCAAGACCACGGTCAAGACTGGCGCACTGGCCGAGTATTTCCAAACCGCGCCTGACGACGACAAGCTGTGGACCGTCGCCTTGTTTTCAGGTCGCCGCCCACGCCGCGCGGTCACCACCACCCAGCTGCGCGAATGGGCCGCCGAGGTGGCCGGCATCCCCCTGTGGCTGTTCGAAGACGCCTACCCGGTGGTGGGCGACCTGTCAGAAACCATCGCGCTGGTCCTGCCGCCCCCAAGCCAGACAACCGATCATTCCCTGACCCACTGGATCACCGCTCTCAAGGCGCTGCACGACGCACCGATCGAAGACCGTCAAAGCAGCATCCTCGCGGCCTGGGACAGCCTTGGGACAACCGAGCGGTTCGTTTTCAACAAGCTGATCACCGGCGGATTTCGGATGGGGGTCAGCCAAAAGCTGATGACGCGGGCGCTGGCGCAGGCCACCGGTCAGAACGAGGCTGACCTGGCCCACCGCCTGATGGGCGACTGGACGCCCGAAACCACCACATACCACGCCCTGATTGAAGCAGACGATCCTGCCGCCGCAGGCTCGCGGCCTTATCCGTTCTACCTGGCCTATGCGCTTGAGGACACACCGCAGGATTTGGGCCCGCCCGAGGACTGGCAGGCCGAATGGAAATGGGACGGCATACGCGGTCAGCTGATCGTGCGTGACCGCACCGTGCACGTCTGGAGCCGGGGCGAAGAGCTGGTCACGGACCGCTACCCCGAATTTGCCGCCGTGCCCGACTGGCTGCCAGATGGCACGGTGCTGGATGGCGAAATCCTGGCGTGGAACGATGGCCCTTTGCCCTTCAATGCGCTGCAAAAGAGGATCGGGCGCAAAACCGTGTCGAAAAAGATGCTGTCCGAGATCCCGGTTGTGCTGGCCGCCTATGACCTTCTGGAATGGCGCGGGCAGGACATGCGCGACGTGCCGCTGGCGGATCGCCGGGCACAGCTCGAGACGCTCATCGCGCCGTTGCCGCAGGCTGCGCCTTTGCGTCTGCCAGCGCGCCTCGCTTTTGACAGCTGGGAGGCGCTGGCCGAAACCCGCGCCACCGCCCGCGACCACGCAGCCGAAGGGCTGATGCTGAAACGCCGCGCGGGCACCTACAAGGTGGGCCGCAAGAAGGGCGATTGGTGGAAATGGAAGCTGGATCCGCTGACCATCGACGCGGTGATGATCTATGCGCAGGCCGGGTCGGGCCGCCGCGCGAATCTGTTCACCGATTTCACCTTTGCGGTCCGAAACGGCGACGATCTGGTCCCCTTTACCAAGGCCTATTCCGGCCTGACCGACGCCGAGTTTCGAGAGATCACCCAATGGGTGCGCAAGAACACCCTTCAGCGGTTCGGCCCGGTCCGGCTGGTTACGCCGCACCACGTGTTCGAGATCGCGTTCGAGGGCATACAAGCCTCGACCCGGCACAAATCCGGCGTCGCGCTGCGGTTCCCGCGCATGGCACGCTGGCGGCGCGACAAACCCATGGCCGAAGCCAACACGCTTGACGATCTGATGGACATGCTGCGTACCTACGGCTGAGGAGGTGGTTCTGGAATGGTCGAAGGCCTGTCGCACATGACATTCATCGTGTCCGATCTGGACCGGATGGAGGCGATCCTGACCCGCGTGCTGGACGCAACCTGCATCTATGACAGCGGAGCCACCACCTTTTCTCTGTCACCCGAAAGGTTCTACGACATTGCGGGCCTGTGGGTTGCCGTGATGCAGGGCGATCCGCTGCCCCAGCGCAGCTACAACCACATCGCCTTCAAGATCAGCGAAGACGTCTTTGACGCAAAGCGCAGCGCGATCCAGGCGCTGGGTCTTGATCTGCGGGAAAGCCGCCCGAGGGTGACGGGCGAAGGACGGTCCTTGTACTTTCACGATCACGACAATCACCTGTTCGAGCTGCACACCGGGACGCTGCAAACCCGGCTTGCGCGCTATGCCCAAGGCAAGGAATCCGCCTTATGACCTCCCTCCCTGCAAACGCGGTGAACGCGCATGTGCATCTGATCGGCGATGACTACGCTTTGTCGCCCAAAGCGGTCGAGCGGCCGCCGGAAGGCCGGCTGGAAGACTGGCTGACCCGCTATCGCGCGCATCAGGCCGAGATGGGCTGTACGCGGGGCGTCATCGTACATTCGATCCTTTATGGGACCGACAACGCGGTGACGCTGGATGCGGTGGCCGCAATGGGGGGCGGTTATGCCGCCGTTGTGCTTGTTCCTGACGAGGTGACAGAGCCCGAGTTGGACCGGCTGGCCGAGGCGGGCGCACGGGCGGTGCGGCTGAACTACGTGCATGGCGGAGTGCTGACCTGGGACGGGGCCAAGGCGCTGGCACCGCGGCTCGCGGCACGGGGCATGCACATCGAGATGCTCGCCCACGCGCATCTGCACCTTCAGGACTTGGCCCAAGACGTGCCCGCCTTGCCTTGCGACGTGGTGTTTGACCATTGCGCCTGGCCGGACGCGTCGCTTGGGACAAACGATGCCGGGCATCAGGCGTTGTGCCGCCTTTTGGCCGATGGGCACTGCTGGACGAAACTGTCGGCGCCGCACCGTTGGGCGGCGACCTTTGACGAAGCGGATGCGATCCGGGCCTCGCTGCTGGCGGCCAATGACGAACGCTGCCTCTGGGGATCGGACTGGCCGCATCTGATGCTGGGCGGCGTCGCAGAACCGGACGCGGGCGTTCAGCAGGCCGCGTTGCTGGGCTTGATGACCGAGGCACAGGCAGAGCGGGTTTTCGCAGAAAACCCGTCGCGGCTTTACGGGATCTGACCGGCCATGATGACCGACAAGATCATCGTGATGTCCGACATTCACATCGTCGCACCCGGCGAGACGATCATCGGTCTTGACCCGTCGGCGCGTTTTGCCGCCGGACTGGCCCATGCGCTGGCCACGCACCCGGACGCAAGCCGGATCGTGCTGATCGGTGACCTGACCCACCACGGCGCGCCCGAGGAATACCAGGCCCTGCGCGCGCTGCTGGCCGATGTTCCGATCCCGGTTCACATGACGCTGGGCAACCACGACCGGCGCGAGGCCTTTCGCCAGGTATTCCCGGACGCGCCCGACGTGGCCGGCTTTGTCTGCGAAAATATCCCGCTGAACGGGGCCACGCTGGTTTTGGGCGATACGCTGGACGGCCCGCCCTACCCGGCGGGCCACCACGCGGGCGCGATGTGTGCCGCGCGACTGGCGTGGCTGGACGCGGCTCTTGGAGCGGCGGAAAGGCCCATTCTGGCGCTGCACCACCACCCTGCACCAATCCTGTTTCCGGGCATGGACCGGATCGCCCTGACGAACGGAGACGCGGTGCTGGACATCGCAGCAAAGGCCGGCACGCAGCAGATGATCTTTGGCCACGTGCACCGCACCATTTCAGGCCAGATGCGCGGCATCCCCTTTGCAATTTTCAAAAGCCCCTGCCACCAGATGCCGATGGACATGCACAGCACATCCTCGGCCCTGTCGGTGGACGAACCGGGCGCTTATGGCATCCTGTGCGTGACACCTGACAGTCTGATCCTGCACACCGAAGACTTCACGCTGGGCACCGCACCGGCGGTGGATGACCCTCATTCGCGCTGACGGGTTGAGACTTGCGCGCCCGCGCCTTACCTCTTGGCGCAGATGATGAAAGGATCTCTCATGTTGCCGACACCCCTGCCCTTCCCTGTCTATGACGGCCCTGTCTATGACGCCAATGCCTCGGGCAGCGCGGGAGAGTTTGGCGATCTGCCGGAATGGGATCTGAGCGATCTGTACCCTGCGCCCGACGCGCCCGAGCTGAAACGCGATCTGGACTGGCTGGAGGCCGAATGCGCCAGCTTTGCCGCCGATTACGAGGGCAAACTGGGCGATCTGGACGCAAGCGCCATGCTGACCTGCGTGCAGCGCAACGAAAAGATCAGCGCCGTGTCGGGGCGGATCATGTCCTTTGTCGGCCTGCGATATTACCAGCTGACCACCGATGCAGAGCGGGCCAAGCAGATGGCCGACCTGCAGGAAAAGATCACGCTGTACACCACGCCGCTGGTGTTCTTCACGCTGGAGTTCAACCGCATCGGCGATGACGCCTATCAGGCGCTGTTCGCCAAGAACGCCGATCTGGCCCGGTACAAGCCGGTGTTCGACCGCCTGCGCGCGATGAAGCCCTACCAGCTTTCGGACGAGCTGGAAAAATTCCTGCACGATCTGGGTGTCGTCGGGGATGCGTGGGAGCGGCTGTTTGACGAAACCATCGCCGGCCTGACCTTTGAGGTGGATGGCGAAGAGCTGAACATCGAAGGCACGCTGAACCTGCTGACCGACAGCGACCGCGCCCGCCGCGAAGCTGGTGCGGTCGAGCTGGCGCGGGTGCTGGGCGAGAACGTCAAGACCTTCGCCCGGGTGCATAATACCCAGGCCAAGGAGAAAGAGATCCTCGACCGCTGGCGGGGGATGCCCTCGGCCCAGGCCGGGCGGCACCTTTCCAATGATGTGGAGCCGGAGGTCGTCGAGGCGCTGCGCAACGCAGTCGTGGCCGCCTACCCGCGCCTGTCGCACCGGTATTACGAGCTCAAGCGCAAATGGCTGGGGCTGGACGTGCTGCAGGTCTGGGATCGCAACGCGCCGCTGCCGATGACCGACGACCGGACGGTTGGCTGGGATGAAGCGCGCAAGACGGTGATGGACGCCTACGGCGCGTTCGATCCGCGCATGGCCGATCTGGCCGAGCCGTTCTTTGACAAAGGCTGGATCGACGCGGGCGTGAAGCCGGGCAAGGCGCCGGGCGCCTTTGCCCACCCGACGGTGACCGATGTGCATCCCTATGTCATGCTCAACTACCTCGGCAAACCGCGCGATGTGATGACGCTGGCGCATGAGCTGGGGCACGGGGTGCATCAGGTGCTGGCAGCGGGGCAAGGCGAGATGCTGTCGTCGACACCGCTGACGCTGGCCGAAACGGCCAGCGTGTTCGGCGAGATGCTGACCTTCCGCAAGATGCTGGATGCTGCACCGGATGCCGCGACGCGCAAGGTGCTGCTGGCGGGCAAGGTCGAGGACATGATCAACACCGTCGTGCGCCAGATCGCGTTTTATGACTTTGAGTGCAAACTGCACGAGGCGCGCCGGGGCGGAGAGCTGACGCCCGAGGACATCAACGCGCTGTGGATGAGCGTGCAGGCCGAAAGCCTTGGGCCGGCGTTTGAATTCATGGACGGGTACGAAACGTTCTGGGCCTATATCCCGCATTTCGTGCATTCGCCCTTCTACGTCTATGCCTATGCCTTTGGCGACGGTCTGGTGAATGCGCTGTACGCGGTGTACCAGGAAAGCCCGGACGGCTTCGAAGACAAGTATTTCGACATGCTGAAGGCCGGCGGGTCCAAGCACCATTCGGAGCTGCTGGCGCCCTTTGGCCTTGATGCGTCGGACCCCAGGTTCTGGGACAAGGGCCTGTCGATGATCGAAGGGTTCATTGACGAGCTGGAGGCAATGGAAGGCTGACCGCACAGCACCGCTGCCTTGCGGAGCGCCGTGCCGGCGCACACGTGCCCTGTGGGGGGATGCCCCCCACACCCCCACATTGGGGCGCTGCCCCAAACCCCGGGATATTTCCGGCCAGAAGAAGCCTCAGATGAAACCGAAGCGGCACGAGAGCCGTATCTGCATGTGTATCTGGAAGGAGCGCAAAATGCGGCGGATCATGGTGGCGATATGGCTGGCGGTTGCCCCGGCGGCGGGCTGGGCCTTTCCCGATTTCACATTCTCCAACATCGATGGCGGAGAGCACAGGCCCGGCGATTGGGCAGGGCGGCCGGTGCTGGTGGTGAACACGGCCTCGCTTTGTGGGTTTACGGACCAGTATGACACGCTGCAGGCCTTGCACGACGCCTATGCGGCGGACGGGCTTGTCGTGCTTGCGGTACCGTCAAACGACTTTCGCCAGGAGCTGGAGGACGGCGACGCGGTCAAGGCGTTCTGCGAGGTCAACGTTAGCCTCACCCTGCCCATGACAGACATCACGCCGGTGCGCGGGGCGGGCGCGCATCCCTTTTATGGATGGGTCAGGGACGAGACGGGATTTGTGCCCCGGTGGAATTTCAACAAAGTGCTGATCGCGCCGGATGGCAGCATCGCGGGCACGTGGGACAGCAGAACGCGCCCCGACGCGCCTCGGATCGTGACCAGGATACGGGACATGCTGGCGGGCACCTGACTAACGGCGGGTACCACGTTCACCCAGCCGGACAAAGCGGCCAAAACCGGGGTTCCCGGTCTGAAGGGCGTCAAACAGCCCCCGCAGGCGCCGAATGGCAGCAGGCGCAGTGATGGGCACGAAATGGTCAAAATCCTCGCCATCGGCCAGGTTGGTGAAATCCACCACGGTCACTCCCAGGTCCGCGACCTGATCGGCACTGTCGATCAGGCCCAGCTGTTCTTTGCGGCCGCGCAGGAATGAAGACAGGCGCAAAGCGCGGTCCTGTTGGCCGACAAAGAGGTAAAAGGGCTGCGGCAGCGTGCCGATGGCCTCGGCCTGGCGGCGGAACACGTCCGGATCAAGATCGGGCGACATGAGCACCACGCCGCCAATCCGGCTGAGCGTGGCCCGGTCGCCGCGGCGGGCAAGCCCGCGGAGGGTTTCCATCGTCAGGAACCCGCCCAGAGAATGCGCCACCAGAAACACCCGGCCTTGCCCCGTCATCGACCGCAACACCGCCTCGAGATCGTCGCGCGCGAACAGGGCGCTGTCGCGGTCATAGAGATACGCGCGCCCGTCACCGCCCGAAGGCCAAGCAAAGGCCACCATGGGCAGGTCGGGCCGGAAGTCGGCGCGCATCTGCGCGACGCGGTAGATCAGGCCGGGCAGCCGCGTGTTGTAGCCATGGACAAAGACAATCCGGTCGCCAGGGCCAATCGCGGCATTCAGGTCCGCCATACCCGGTAGGACCTGTTGATCCGCGACGACAAAGTGGCGCGCAGGGTCGGCGATTTCGCCACGGCGGGGCCATTCGATTTCGCCGATCTGGTGGGCGGGCGGGATGGACACATCGGTCCAGCCAAAGCGGCGCACCTGCGCCCGCGACTGGCCGAACAGCGGATCGACGGCCCCAAGATCACGCGCCGCCGCAACGAACACACGTTCGACACGCGCGCCGGGCGGTACTTTGGGCGCAAGTCGGACAATCTGGGGCGGCGCACAGGCCGCAGCGCTGCTGGCGAACGCACCCGCGACAAAGGCGCGGCGTTTCATGACAGCACCAGGGGTGCGCGCATCCAGCTGCGCAGCACGGACGTCATCGCCCCGGGGTTTTCGAGGCTGGGGAAGTGCCCGGCATCCTCGATCACCTCGAGGCTGGCAAAGGGCGTGAATTCGGCCAGAAACTCCATGCGCCGCGCAGGCACGATCCGGTCGCAGGCGCCTGCGATCATCAGGGCGGGTGCCTTGCACCGCCGCAGCGCGGCCTGAAGATCGCGGCGGCGTTGCAGCATCCTCATCTGCCGCACAAAGGCGTCGGCCCCCAGAAAATCGGCCATGTCATGCATCAGGGCGCGCACCTGCGCGCGGGCCGGACCGGGCGCAAGGGCATCGGCGGGGACCAGTTCGTCGATCACGTCCCCCAGCCGTCCGGTGCGCGCCCCGACGATCAGGCTTTCACGGGCGGCCGATTCCTGTGGCGTGTCCTGCAAGGCGTTGGTCGCGATCAAGGCGATCCGGCTGACCCGGTCGGGCGCTCGGCGCATCAGGTCGATGGCGATGATCCCGCCAAGCCCCTGCCCACACAAAGCAAACCGTCGCGGCAGCGCATCGAGAAGCTCCGAAGCGACCTCTTCAACCCGGTCGCCACGCGACACAGGCGCCACCAGCACCGGGCGCTCGGCGGCCAGCTCGAACATCTGCGGCGCAAAAAGGCGCGCGTCGCACATGGTGCCCGGCAGGAAAACAAGCGTCTCTTGGGTCATGTGGCGGCAGCTGCTCCGTGCCTCTTGAGGGGCCTGTCCTGTCTATGCCGGGGCACGCGGCACTTGCCAAGGGGGCGCGCGCGGCTCATGGCAGATCAAGCCCCCGAAAGGCCGGGAAATCGGCATATCTCGAGCGGCGCGCCTTGGAGCTTTCCCCGGGCTGTGCGCCCGGACGCAAGAGACCGCCACGCGGTGCGATATAGCTGTCGATCCGGCGGCGCGGCTCGGCGCGCCAGACGATGTTGAAGGCGCACAATTTGGGAAAGAACCAGATGTCGGAATAGTCTGGCAGATGGTCATGCATCCACCAAGCCAGATCACGCCAATCGCGTCCGTTTGCATAGCGATCCGCAAACCAGGGGATCACGACCGAAGCCCCGGCATTGGCCTTGGCCCCGTCATAGAAATCCCACACGTGGCACTCAAGCGGGTTGTCGTTGCGCGCACAGTTCAGCTTGTTCCGGTTGCCATAGGCATTCAGCGTCGGCGAACGGTAGCCCGAGCGCACCGCGATACGGCCGAATGTTTCGGTCAACGGATCCAGCAGGCGCTGGCACAGCTCGGCCCCGTGGCGCAGGGCAAGGGGCGGATTTTCAGGCAGGTTCGGGATGCCATGCATCGCGCTGATCTCGGAATACAGGAAATCGCGAAAGTAGAAATGTCGCGACAGGCGCACGCGGCCCAGGTCTTCGAGGCTCCACATGCTTTGCGGCGTGCGGAACGCGCGGATCGGGTGCGGGTAATCGGGCATGAACCTGGCCTCCGTTTGCGCCAGACTAGCGGCAAACGGGGCCAGGTGTGAGGGGGCCGTCAGGCAAAATCCTCGTGTACGATGCGGTCCCTGGGCGCGCCGGCCTTTTGAGCGAGATCGGACATGGCCTTTACCATGGGTTCAGGCCCGCACAGGTAGACCCAGGCGCCGGTGCCCGCGCCGTGATCGGCCAGCATCGCGCCGTCGATCATGCCGGTGTCGACGCCAGTACCCGGTGCGACCTCGTCCGTCACCGTGAAATGCGTGCGCAGGCCGTCCATTTCTTCGAAGGTGCGGCGCAGAATGATGTCGGCTTCGGTCTTGTTGGAAAACAGCAGGGTCGATCCTTGAAGGGTGCCCGTCCGTTGCAGTCGCGCCTTGAGGATCGCGATAAAGGGCGTCACGCCAGCGCCGCCAGCCACGAACAGGCCCGGGCCCTTGTCCTCGATCGCGCCCCAGGCATCGCCGATCCGCACGGTGTCGCCGGGCGTCAGCTGCGCGATCTGTTCGGTCACGCCATCATGGTCGGGATAGGATTTGATGACAAACTCCAGCCCCTCATCCTCGGGCAGCGACGTGAAGGTAAAAGGCCGTTTCTTGTCGCGCCATCCGTCGCGGTCGATGGCCAGCTCGGTCGCTTGGCCAGGGGCAAAATCATACCCCGCTGGTCGGTCAAAACGCAGGTGGTAGGTGTCGTGGGTGACGGGCGTGATCTGGTGCAGCGTCAGAATGTGGGTCATGGGTGCCTCTCGGTTTCGAGTGTTGCAGCCCAAACGCGCGGATCAGTCTCGCGTTCCCCCAGCGCCGGGGTCTTGCGCCGTCAGGCCCGCGGCGATGTCATGTGGCATTTCGTCCGCTTCGGCCTGCAGCGCGCGCAGCCCGGTCCAGATCACGATCAGCGCAGCCGCGATCCAGCCAGCGCCCGGCGCGCGCGTTTCGGCCACCCAGCCCAAGAGCGCCAGCGCGGCAAGCGGGCCAAGGCGGCGCAGCTCCCAACAGGGCGCACACCCGTCGCCCACAAGGCGAAAGCGCATGACATGCAGGCCCGGCGTCGCTGCACGGGTCTGCAGCGAAAACAGGTTCAGCACAATTGCATTGAGCGTGCCCGCCGCCAGCGCAAGCCAGGGCGCGCCAAGCGCGACGTACCAGGCCAGCGCCAGCGCCGCGACCACGCCGCCATCCACCAGCCCGGCCAGACGGCGCCGCGCGCTCACAGGTTTTCGAGCTGCGGCATGCCCAGAACGTGGTAGCCGCCGTCTACCTGGATGATCTCGCCGGTGGTGCAGCGCCCGCCATCGCTGGCCAGATAAACCGCAGTGGCGCCCACGGCCTCGAGCGTGGCATTGGCGCGCAGGGGCGCGTTCTGGTCGGTGTGCTTGTAGGTGCGGCGCGCCCCGCCGATGGCCGCGCCCGCCAGAGTTTTCATCGGGCCGGGAGAGATGGCGTTGACGCGGATGCCGTCGGGGCCAAGGTCATTGGCCAGATAGCGCGTCGTGGCCTCTAGCGCGGCCTTGGCCACGCCCATCACGTTGTAATTCGGCACAACGCGGTTCGAGCCGAGATAGGTCAGCGTCATCAGGCAGCCGCCGTTGTCGACCATCATCGGATGGGCACGGCGGGCCACCTCGATGAAGCTGTAGGCCGAGATATCCAGCGAGTGTTTGAAGTTCGCGCGGCTGGTGTTCAGAAACCGGCCTGTCAGCTCGGATTTGTCTGAAAAGGCAATGGCATGCACGACAAAATCAATCGTGGGCCAGCGCTGCGCCAGCTCGCCAAAGCCTTTGTCGAGCGCCGCATCGTCGGTCACGTCCATGTCGACCATGAAATCCGACCCGACGCTGGCCGCCAAAGGCTCAAGCCGTTTGCCGAAGGCCTCGCCCTGGTAGCTGAAGGCCAGCTCGGCGCCCGCCTCGGCCATCGCGCGTGCGATGCCCCAGGCGATCGAGCGTTCGTTCGCGACGCCCATGATGAGCCCGCGTTTTCCGGTCATGTCAGCCATTGTAGCGCCCCAGTACCATCGATCCGTTTGTCCCGCCGAACCCGAACGAGTTTGTCATCACCGCGTCCAGCCCGGCGTTTTCCACGAGGCTGGTCGCGATCTCGTTCGGCTTCAGCGCCGGGTCGAGCGTTTCGACGTTGATCGACGGCGTGATGAAATCATGTTTCAGCATCAAAAGGCTGAACACTGCTTCCAAAGCGCCCGCGGCCCCCTGAGCATGGCCCGTCATCGACTTGGTCGAGCTGACCGGCGGGGCGCCCTCGCCAAAGACGCGGCGCACGGCTTCGATCTCGCCCACGTCGCCCACCGGCGTCGAGGTGCCGTGCGCGTTGATGTAACCAACCTTGCGATCGCCCACCGTTTTGAGCGCGCCGCGCATCGCGCGTTCGCCGCCTTCGCCCGAGGGGGCGACCATGTCGTGCCCGTCCGATGTGGCGGCAAAGCCCAGCACCTCGGCATAGATCGGCGCGCCGCGCGCAAGGGCGCGATCCAGCGATTCCAGCACCACCATGCCGCCGCCGCCCGAGATCACGAACCCGTCGCGGTCCGCATCAAAGGCGCGGGATGCGCGTTCGGGCGTGTCGTTGTATTTGGACGACATCGCGCCCATCGCGTCGAACAGGCACGACAGCGTCCAGTCGAGCTCTTCTCCGCCGCCGGCGAACATCACGTCCTGCGTGCCCAGCGCGATCTGCTGCGCCGCCATGCCGATGCAATGCAGCGAGGTCGAGCAGGCGCTGGTGATCGAAAAATTCATGCCCTTGATCTTGTAGGCCGTCGCCAGGTTGGCGCTGACGGTCGAGGACATCGTCTTGGGCACCGCGAAGGGGCCGATCCGCTTGGTCGCGCCGGTTTTCAGCACCGTCTGATGCGCGGCCAGCATGGCGCTGGTCGACGGGCCGCCCGACCCCGCGATCAGGCCGGTCATCGGGTCGCTGATCTCGGCCTCGGTCAGGCCGGCGTCGGCAATGGCCTGCCCCATCGCAATATGGCTGTAGGCCGCGCCCGGCCCCATGAAGCGCAGGGTGCGTTTGTCCACATGTTCGGACGGATCAAGGTCGATGTGCCCGGCGACCTGGCTGCGAAAACCGTGTTCGGCCATTTCGGCGCTGGCGCTGATACCAGAGGTGCCCGCCTTGAGCGAGGCGGTCACTTCGTCTGCGTTGGTGCCAATGGATGACACGATGCCTATGCCTGTCACAACGACGCGGCGCATGGGCTCTCTCCCTTGCTGAACTTGACCCGTGTTTAGGGCAGGCAAAGGCGTGGGTGCAACCACAATGGCGCGCCCTGCCCGCCTGTGCCCCACCGCGAAAAAGCTTGCCGCAGGGGCGGAACGCGCGCAGTCTGGCCCAGCCGCGCGCCCCATGGTGCGGCGCCAGGCGCAGATTTTGCTGTGAATATATTTCAGGAAGGTATCCGTGATGACCCAAGTTCGAGTGACAGCCGTGGCCGCAGCGCTGGCAGCCCTGTGCACCGCGATCCCCGCCGCGGCCGAAACCAAGCGCCCCACCGAAGACGCGATCCGCGAGGCGGCGCGCGCCTATGCCCTGACGCTTCCGCAGGGCACCTGCCCCACCAGCGACCAAATCGTCACGATTGAAGCAGGCAAGGCCTACTTTGGGTGCAAGATCGACGCAGTTCTGGTCTATGTCAAAGGTACAGGGGCCACCAGTATCGCGAACAGCACGATCACCGGCACGATGTTCAAGGATACCTCGACCGGCGATCTGGATCTCAGCGTGTCCCGGCTCAAGGCGACCCTGATCGACTTTGCCGGCGGCGGGAAAACCAACCTCGAAGGCGCGCATGTGGACGCCAACCGGTTATGCGGCACGCTGGCCAAGGCGAACATGTCAGGCGTGACGCTCGACACCACGTCAATCTCGCTGGATATGCGCGGGGCCGAGCTGGAATACGCGACGATAAAAACCACCAGCTTTCAGTCTGGCAGCATCGAAGGGGCGCATTTCTTTGAAACCGAGGCCAATTGCACCTATTCGAACATGGACCTCAGCCCGGCCAAGGGAATGCTGCTGGGCACGTGCCGTCAGGCCAAAGTGACGGGCGACACGCCCAGCTGCTGGTAGGACAGGCGCGGCGCGTCAGCTTTCGCTGAGCGCGACCTTCATGCCGGTGACCTGATAGATCACCTCGCCGTCGGCCTCGACAATGCCGTCGGCGACGCCCATGGTCAGGCGGCGGGTCTGGATCGCCTTGGTAAAGTCGACCTTGTAGGTCAGCATCTTGCGGTCGGGGCGCACCATGCCGGTAAGTTTGACCTCGCCCACGCCCAGCGCATAACCGCGCCCCTGCCAGCCGCGCCAGCCCAGGTTAAAGCCGGTCAGCTGCCACAGGCCATCGAGGCCAAGGCACCCGGGCATGATCGGGTTTCCGGGGAAGTGGCAGTCAAAGAACCAAAGGTCCGGCGTGATGTCGAATTCGGCCACAACGTGACCTTTGCCATGCGCGCCTTCATCACCCGAGATGTCGGTGATGCGGTCCATCATCAGCATTGGCGGTTCGGGCAATTGTGCATTGCCGGGGCCAAACAGCTCGCCTCGGGCGCATTTGAGCAGCGCGTCGCGATCGAAAGTGCGCGGATAGTCGGCCATGGATGGCTTCCCTTTTTGGTGGAGTGGCGACAATTCCCGTGCCTCTAGCATCGCGGCGCGCGCGGGTGCAAGGCTGGCCCTGCACCGGCGCATGGCCGCGCCGCGCGAAATTCGATTGAATTCCAAGGGGCGGGGCGCTTATATCTGCGGTATGACCAAGGCGATCACATCAATGACACGCGCAACCGATTGGCTTGCCTCGGCGGATGTTCGTCCGACGCGCCAGCGTGTGACGCTGGCCGCGCAGCTGATCGGCGATGGTCAGCACCGTCATGTCACCGCAGAAAGCCTGCATGCCGCCACCCGCGACGCGGGAGAAACCGTATCGCTGGCCACCGTGTACAACACGCTGCGCGCCTTTTGTGATGCGGGCCTGATGCAGGAAGTGACCGTGGACGGGTCAAAAAGCTACTTTGACACCAACACCCACGACCACCCGCATTTCTTTTGGGAAGACAGCGCGACGCTGACCGATGCACCGGCCGAAGACCTGGTGATCGCCCGCCTTCCCGACGCACCCGACGGAGCCGAGATTGCCTCGGTCGACGTGGTGATCCGGCTGCGCAAGCGCTAAGTCGCCGGCGACACGCCCTGCCCCATTTTGTTACAGGAAATCGTCGCGCCGCGGCGTGAAACTGTCGATCAGCGTGCCCGGTTCAAGGCAGACACAGCCATGGGTCATCCCAGATGCGATCACAAAGCTGTCGCCTGGGCCAACCTCGCGTTCCTCGTCGCCGAGGGTGAAGCGGAAACGCCCGCTGCGCACGAATGTGGATTGCACATGCGGATGATTGTGCAACGCGCCTTCTGCGCCCACTTTGCCAAATTCGAAGGCCACAACCATCAGGTCGGGATGATCTGCCAGAACCTGACGGGTGACATTGTCGCCCGAAGGCACGATGGGATACTCGGTCATGTCAGAACCTTTCTTGGGTCAGGGGCTCAGGAAAAGAGCATGCCGCCGTTGATGTCGATGTTGGTGCCGGTGATGAACGCGCTGTCGTCGCAGGCAAGGAATAGCACGAGGTTGGCCGTGTCGTCGGTATGGCCCTGCCGCTTTAACGGCGCATTTGCCTCGAACCCGCGCCGCCCGGCGTCCGGCGTGTGTACGTTGTGGAAATCTGTGTCGATCATGCCCGGGCACAGCGCGTTGACGCGAATGTCCGGGCCCAGCTCCTTGGCCAGGCCGCGCGTCATAGTCATGACTGCGCCTTTCGACGTGGCATAGGCCACGGCACCCGGCCCTCCACCATCCCGGCCCGCCTGGCTGGCCAGGTTCACGATGGCGCCCGAAGTCA
>JAHDCH010000368.1 GCA_020629995.1 Pseudaestuariivita sp.
TGCTGGGCGGGGCGCTTCTTGCCGCTGGTGTTGCCGGTCAGCGCGACGTCGCGCCGCTCTGCGCTCATCGTGTAAGTGTCGGTTCTGGCCTCTTCGGCCATCGCGGGCGCGGCCATCGCCGCCGCCAGCATCATTGCGCCCCACCACTTCACCATTGGCTCACCCTTTCGTCTTGCTCAGCTGCGCCGCCGCTCTCTCAGGGGGCCTACGCCCCGCACCGCCTTGGCCAGAAAGGCAAAGACGATCGACACAGCCACGAACCCGAAGGCCGCCAGCACCGCATAGACCCAGCCCGGCGCGATCCCGGCCTGCGCGGCCATGTGCGTGTACCAGCCCGGCACCACCGTCAGGCCTGCGGTCACCACCGCCGCGCCCGCGCTCATCGCCCCGTCGATCACGTGCCTGAATGCCATGCCCCTCGCCTTCCGTCTGTCAGCTTTTGTTGCGGCCAAAGGCCAGCACCAGCGCTATGGCCGTCATGCCCAGCGCGCTCAGCGCCAGCCCCGGCCCGCCAATGGCCAACCCCGGCGCCCAGCTCAGTATCAATCCGTAGACCAGCGCCAGCGCTGCCGCCATGCCGATCAGCCCACACAGGCCCGCGGCCAGCTTTACCTTGCGTGCCGCGCCCAGCCGTTCGGCCAGCCGCACCAGCGCCAGCCCCGCGACCGGCACCGACAACGCCGCGGCAAGCAACAGGATCGCCATCCCGGCGCGCCTTACTCGGCCGCGACGGCGCTCAGCTTGCCGGTGCGCTTGGCCGCGATGCGGTCTTCGATCTCGTCGCGGAAGTTGCGGATCAGGCCCTGGATGGGCCAGGCCGCCGCGTCGCCCAGGGCGCAGATCGTGTGACCTTCGACCTGCTTGGTCACGTCCAGCAGCATGTCGATCTCTTCGGGCTCGGCCTCACCTTTGACCAGACGGTCCATGACCCGCATCATCCAGCCCGTGCCTTCGCGGCAGGGCGTGCACTGGCCGCAGCTTTCGTGCTTGTAAAACGCGCTGAGCCTCCAGATCGCCTTGATGATGTCGGTCGACTGATCCATCACGATCACCGCCGCGGTGCCCAGGCCCGACCTCTGCTCGCGCAGATAATCGAAATCCATGATCGCCTCGCGCATGTGCTCGCCCCGGATACAGGGCACGGACGACCCGCCCGGGATCACCGCCTTGAGGTTGTCCCACCCGCCCCGGATGCCTCCGCAATGCTTTTCGATCAGCTCTTCGAAGGTGATGCTCATCGCCTCTTCGACGACGCAGGGGTTGTTGACGTGGCCCGAGATGGCGAACAGCTTGGTGCCGTGGTTGTTCTCTCGGCCAAAGCCTTTGAACCACTCGGCCCCGCGCCGCAGGATCGTCGGCACCACCGCGATGGATTCGACGTTGTTCACCGTGGTCGGGCAGCCATAGAGGCCCGCGCCTGCGGGGAACGGCGGCTTCATCCGCGGCATGCCCTTCTTGCCTTCCAGGCTTTCCAGCAGCGCGGTCTCTTCTCCGCAGATGTAGGCGCCGGCGCCGTGGTGCAGGTACAGGTCAAAGTCCCAGCCCGACCCGGCTGCGTTCTTGCCCAGCAGGCCCGCCTCGTAAGCCTCGTCAATCGCGGCCTGCAGGGCCTCTTTTTCGCGGATGTATTCGCCGCGAATGTAGATGTAGCAGGCGTGCGCGTTCATCGCGAAGCTGGCGATCAGGCAGCCTTCGATCAGCGTGTGCGGATCGTGGCGCATGATCTCTCGGTCCTTGCAGGTGCCGGGCTCGCTCTCGTCCGCGTTGACCACCAGATAGGCCGGACGCCCGTCGCTTTCCTTGGGCATGAACGACCATTTCAGCCCCGTCGGAAAGCCCGCACCTCCGCGCCCCCTCAGACCCGAGGCCTTCATCTCTTCGATGATGCTGTCGCGGCCCTTCTGAATGATCTTGGCCGTTCCGTCCCAATGGCCGCGCTTTTGCGCGCCTTTCAGGCTTCGGTCGTGCATCCCGTAGAGGTTGGTGAAAATGCGGTCCTGATCGCTCAGCATCTGTCAGTTCCCGTTGTTGTCGCGGCGCTTGCGCCAGATGTCATAGATATTCACGAATGCCCAGATCAAAGCGGCCAGAACCGCCAGATCAAACAGGATCGCCACGCGCCCCGGCCAGCCCATCGCCGCGCCCAGCGCGTTGGCCGCAAGCCACAGCAGCATCGACCCCGCGATCACCAGCGCCACGATCCGGCCCTGCCGGGCTGTGCGGTCCTCGGGGCTGCGGGTCGGCTCGCTCATCTGGGTGTGCTGTCCTTTGGCGTGGATGCGGCGCGCAGGCAGCAAGGCCCGCGCGCCGGTCAGGATGTTAGGTGCACCCCGCGCACGGGATGCGCAAGGCGCTTATCGTCGCGGACCGGTCAGTAAACCTTGCCGTCCTCGACCTTTTTCGAGAACTCGGTCTCTCCGCCCGCGGCGAGGATCTTGGCCTGGGCAACCCATTCGTCGCGGGTCACGCGGCCCTTGAACCCTTCGAGGTTGGCGTTGACCCAGGCGACCTCGTCCGCGTTCCAGCTGGCGATCTGGTCAAAGTGATAGAACCCAAGGCTGTTGCACAGCTTTTCCATCTTGGGGCCGATGCC
>JAHDCH010000369.1 GCA_020629995.1 Pseudaestuariivita sp.
TGAACAAGCTGCCCGGTCTGCGGCGCGGTTTCATCCGCGAGGCCGCTGGCCTGACGGGCGACATGCCGCGCCTGATGCGGGGCGAAGCGCTCTAGGCACTCTGCCTCCAGCTTTCCACGACGATCTCGGCGTCGTCAGCACTCGCCTTTTCCTCAAGCCTCAGCTGCATCGAATGCCGCTCTTCCCACAGCTCGGGCGCGTTGAGGATATAGTCGGGCAGCCTGTCGACCAGAAACACACGCTGCGCATGGTGTTCAAACCGCGCCTCAAACCGCCCGCCGCTCAGATCGCGGCGCTGCATGGCGAGGGTTGCGCGCAGCTCATTCTCGCGCGCCTTGAGGGCCGCCATCTCGGCCCGGACCTGTCCAAGTTCATCAACCGGGTGCATGTGATTCCTCCTTGCTGGCAGGCTAAACGCAGCAAGGTGAATCGACGGTTAATCCCCCAAAACACGCGCCTCGTCGCGCAGCATCACGGGGATGCCGTTGCGCACAGGAAAGGCGAGGCCGGCGGCCTTGGACACCAGCTCTTGGGTTTCGGGCTCATAGCTCAGGCGGGTGTGCGTAACCGGGCAGATCAGCGCCTCGAGCATGCGGCGATCAGACGGCGCGCGGGCGGTCATTGCATCATCTCTCCACTGCCATCGCTGTGCAGCGCATATTCGATCAGCGTCACCAGCGTCTCGCGCCGGGTGCTGAGCGAAGGCGCTTCGAGCAGGGCCTGTTTGTCCTCGGGTTCGAAATCCAGCAGCATCGACAGCGAATTGACCAGCAATTCGTCATCGGCCTCTTTCAGCGCGTCCCAATCGGTGTTCAGCTCGCGGGCGCTGAAATAGCGGCCAAGCAGCGCAAGAAACGGGGCGCGGTCAAAGCTGTCGTCTTTTTCCTGCGGGCCTCGGTCGGCGTCAAAACCATCCCAGGATACGGAGAATTTGCGGTAGGGGCTGAACCCGTCCTCTTCGTTCTGCACGCGAAACCGCGAGATGCCGGTCAGGGTGATCATGTAGCGGCCATCCTCGGTTTCCGAGAATTGCGTGATCCGCCCCGCGCAGCCGATGCGCTGCACGCCGGGGCCACTGCGGCCCGGCACATCATTGGGCTGGATCATCCCGATCAGGCGCGCGGGCGTGCCGAGGGCATCGTCCAGCATCTGCAGATATCGCGGCTCAAAAATGTGCAGCGGGAGGCGCGCCCGGGGCAACAGCAATGCACCGGGCAGCGGGAACACGGGGATGACCCCGGGTAGATCGACGGCTTTACTCATGTCCTATGACGTAGGCTGAGCCGCCGGTCAGGCAAATATCATCGAGCTGAGCTTGCGCCGGCCGTTCAGAACCACGGGATCGTTGGGCTTGAGCGCGTCGAAAATGGTGAAGAGCTGGGCCTTGGCCGCGCCGTCGTTCCATTCGCGGTCCTGCCGGAAAATCTCGAGCAGCTCGGTCACCGCGCCTTCGGCATCATCCGCCGCATGCAGGGCCTGAGCGAGGTCAAAGCGCGCCTGGTGATTGGCTGGATCGGCATCAACGGCGGCGCGAAGCTCGGCCACCGGGCCTGCGTTTTGCGCCTGTTTGGCCAGCTCCAGCTGCGCGCGGGCGGCTTCCAGCTCGGGGCTGTCGGCAATCTCGGCGGGGGCGCCGTTGAGGATCGCTTCGGCCTGATCAAGATCGTCCAGAGCAAGGTGCGCGCGGACAAGGCCGCCATAGGCGCCCGCGTGGTTTGGATCTTCGCCCAGGATCGCGGCAAAGGTCTGGGCGGCATCGGCCACCGCGCCTTCGGCCAGCATCTGTTCGGCCGCCTCGACCGCGTCGCCCAGCCCGCCATCAGCCGACCCGCCGGCCAGCTCGGCCACGCGCGACACAAACGCCTTGATCTCGCTTTCGGGCACGGCGCCCTGAAAGCCATCCACCGGTTGGCCCTTGTAGAAGGCATAGACAGTCGGGATCGACTGGATGCGCAGCTGGCCGGCGATTTGCTGGGCCTGATCCACGTCGACCTTGGCCATCTTGACCGCGCCTTTGGCCGCTGTCACCGCCGCCTCAAGCTGGGGGCCAAGCGTTTTGCAGGGGCCGCACCAGGGCGCCCAGAAGTCGACGATGACCGGCACCTCCTGGCTGGCATCGACCACGTCTTCCATGAACGTGGCTTCGGTCACGTCCTTGATAAGGTCGGTGGGCGCGGGGCCCTGGCCCAGTTCGATCATCATGCGGCTCCGTTTGGCTGTTGCCGGTGTAGATGGAGCATCAAAGGGGGCTTCGCAAGGGGAGCGGGCGCAAGCCGTGCATCGACGGGCCGCGGTGCGTCGATCAAGCGGTCTTTCCCTGGCGCTTTGTCCCGGCCGAGTCCGCGCGTAGAATGAACCGCGCGCCAAGGCCGGCCAAATCGACGTGCCGGGGGCGGCATGCGGATGGTACAAGCGGAGCCGTGTATCGACGGGCCGCGGTGCGTCGAACCGGCGGTCTTTCCTGTGCACTTTATGCCAGCCAAGTCCTTGCGCAGAATGAACGGTGCGCCAAGATCAGCCAAATCGACGTGCCGGGGGGCGGCCCGTCGATGCGCGGCGGCCCAAGGG
>JAHDCH010000030.1:0-5771 GCA_020629995.1 Pseudaestuariivita sp.
TGCTCGATATGGTCGTTGACCAGACCGACACAGCCGTTCGACACGGCGCGCCCGATGGTCCAGGGCTGCGGCGTGCCGTGGATCCGCAGGAACGTGTCTCCGCGCCCCGGCTGGAACAGGTAGAGCGCGCGCGCGCCCAGCGGGTTTTCCGGGCCTCCGGGCATGCCGTCTTCGTATTGCTTGTACTTTTCCGGCTCGCGCTCGATCATGTCGGGGGTGGGCGTCCAGCTGGGCCATTCCTTTTTGGCCCCGATGGTGAATTCGCCGGGCTCGTACAGATCGCCGCGGCCCACGCGCACGGAATAGCGCAGCGCGCGGCCGTTGCCGAGCGTCCAGTAGAGGCCGAACTGGCCGGGGTCCACGTGGATTTCTCCGGCGGCAAAGCCGTCCTTGATCGAAACGATACGGGGCATGTGCGCCTGGGGCACGGTATAGGCCTGTGCGGCCGCGGGCAGCGCGGCAGCGGCAGCAGCTGTGCCGAGAAAGCAGCGTCGGGTCAGCATGGGTTGGTCCTCAAGTTGGCAGCTTCAGACATGGTCACCTTACTGAACGCAAGACCCCACTGACAAGTTCGTGAATGCCGCCCTTGACGCTGCCCTGCGGCCCCAAAGCCACACTTTTGCTGGGGTCAGCCGCCGCGCAGGGCCTCGGCTATGGGTCTGCGCAGGGCGGCCAGCGCGGGCAACAGCGCCAGCGCTCCGCCCAGGGTGACAAAGCCCGCGGCAAGGTGCAGCTCGGGCCAGCCGATGCGTGCGTTCAGCGCCAGCTCGGTCCGGGATGACAGAACAGCTGACAGCAGCTGCGCCGCGCCCTGACCGATGACCAGGCCCGTCAGCGTCCCCGCCACAAGCAGCACCATCGCATAGGCCCAGACCACCGCCACCACAAAGCGGCCCGGCGCGCCAAGCGCGCGCAGCACGGCGACCTGACGCGCGAACAGGCGGCTGAGGATGAACAGGCTCAGCATCACCGCCGCCGCGACCAGCGCCTGACAGACCAGCGTCAGCACCGACATCGCCTGCCGCACATCGCCCATCAGGCGGTGCAGATTGCCCAGCACCGCGCCGGGAAAGAAGGCCATGGTTTCGCGGTCGCGGGTGAATTCCTGCCTCAACAGATAGGCCGAGGCCAGCGACCGGGGGATCACCACGATCGCGGGCGTTCCGGGAAAGAATTCGGCATCAAACGGTGGGCCCAGCTGGCCCGGTTCGGCATGACCATCGGCCAGCCCGTGCGTCAGCCAGACCGATTCCGCGGGCACCAGGATCGCGCGGTCCCAGGGCGACCCGGTGGGTGCCATGCGGCCCACCACGGCGATCCGGTCGCCGTGCAGCCCCTCTTGCGCGGCATCGCCCAGCCCGTGCGCGGGGACAAAGCTGTCGCCGATCTTCAGGTCGATGGCGGCTCCGACGATGGCCTCGAACGGGTCCTGCCACATCCGGCCTTCGATCTGGCCCTCGGCGAGGTGTCGCACAAAGCCTTCCGTTGTGCCGATCACCGGCGCGCCCATGTGGCTGTCGCCATAGGCCAGCGGCGCGGCCAGCGCGACCTGCGGGTGGTTCGCGACTTCGTTGAACAAGGTTCCGTTCAGCAGGGGCGCGTCGGTGATCTCGAGATACACTGTCGCCAGCATCATAGTCACGTCTGAACCGGGCGCGGTGATCACCATGTCGAACCGGTCGGCTGCGCGGGCCGAACCGTCGCGCAAGGCGCGCTCTTGGGTGATGACGCCTGCGCCCATGCCGATCGACACGGCGATCAGGGCGATGCAGCACAGGTTGGTCCAGCGAAAGCGCCACAGCATCGCCCGCACCAGCGGCGCGGGGGCAAAGCCGCGCAGCAGCACGGCGGCCATCACCAGTGCCGGCGCGACAAGTGCGGCAAGCCACAGCCAGTCTTGCGTGGCGGCGGGCAAGCTGTCCCAGAGCTCAGGCATCTGCGGTCTCGGCAAGGTGTCCGTCGCGCATGTGCAGCACGCGGTCCATCCGGTCCAGCAAGGCCGGATCGTGGCTGACGCAGATCAGGGTGATCCCTTGCGCGCGGGCCGTTGCGGTCAGATCATTGATCAGCGCATCCGCCGCGGCGCGGTCAAGGCTTGCTGTCGGCTCGTCGGCGAACAGAACCCCGGGCCGGGTCGCCAGGGCCCGAGCCACCGCGATGCGCTGACGCTCGCCGCCGGAAAAGCTGGCGGCGGGGCGGCGCGTGTCGGCCTCGTGCAGACCCAGCGCGCCAAGCCGCTGCGCGGCTTCGGTTCGGATGGCGGCGCGCTGCGCGCGCGGGGCGAACATGGCATGCGCCGCTGCATTCGCGGCCGCGCCCAGTTCGTCGAACAGCAAAAAGTCCTGAAAGACAAAGCCAAAGTTTTGGGCGGCCATGCGTCGACGCGCGCGCGCGCCCAGTCCGATCAGGTCCGTCCCATCCCACAGCACTTTGCCCCTTGCCTGGGGCAGCAGCCCGGCCAGCGCAAAAAGCAGCGTGGATTTGCCCGCCCCCGATGGCCCGGCCAGCCCCAGCGAGCCGCCCGCAGGCACGGACAGCGCCTTGGCCCCGGCCAGCACGCGCCCGCGCGGGCCCGGAACGCTCAGATCATCAACGCGCACATCCATATGTGATAGTATAACACCGCTTCAGGGAACATCCATGCCAGGTCGCTACCACACAAGCAAAAGGGCGCCCATGCTTTTGAGCGCCCTTTCCTTCCTGTCTTTGCGGGTCAGACGGCGATCTTGCCGCCGCCCACCTTTTGCACAACCAGCACCGAGGGGCGCGGGGGCATGCCGTCGGCAAAGTCGGGCCAGCGGGTGGCGGGGTCTTCAAAGGTCGAGGCGCGCTCGAACCCTTTGAAATCCTTGGTCCCGTCGGTGCCCGGGTGCTGCACAGCCAGGAACAGCGTCTCGCCCTCTTCTGCGAAATACGGCCCGCACAGCTCGCCGCCGACCGGGCAGCGGAAGAACAGCTTGGAATGACCGCGCAGTTCGCCTTCGGTCTCGAGCGCATAAAGCCCGTCCGATTTGCCCGTCTTGCCCCAGCCCGAGCCCTGATCGGTCGAGATCCAGAGCCGCCCGTCCGCGTCAATCGCGGCGTTGTCGGGCGAGCCGAACCAGCCGTTTTCCGACGTCTCGGGGTTCCACTGTGCGCCCACGTCCGCCACCGCCGGATCGCCGCATTTCACCAGGATCGACCAGGTGCCGCTTGTGGCGGAATGGTTGCCGCCTTTCTCGCGGATCTCGATGATATGGCCAAAGGCGCTTTCGGGGCGGGGGTTGGCGGCGTTGACCTGATCGGGCGCGCGGCGGGTGTTGTTGGTCAGCATCAGGTAGGCCGTGCCGTTCGGGCCGGGCTGGGCATCCTCGGGGCGGTCCATCGGCGTGGCGCCCAGCGCATCTGCGGCCAGCCGCGTGTCGATGGCGATGTCGGCCTGGCTGTTGAACCCGTTTTCGGCGGTCAGCGGCCCTTCGCCATGCACCAGCGGCAGCCAGTCGACGGTGCCATCGTCATTGAACCGCGAGACATACAGCGTGCCGTCCGACAGCAGCGACGACCCGAACACGCCGTTGGCTTCGGTCACCGCCTCGCGCGACACCCATTTGTACTGGTAATCGAACCGGTTGTCGTCGCCCGAGTAGATGACCAGCCGGCCATCCTCGGCCACCGTCGTCTCGGCGCCTTCGTGGCGGAACCGGCCCAGCGCGGTGTGCTTGATGGGCGTGGCGTCCGGGTTCATCGGATCGACTTCGACGATATAGCCAAACTTGTTGGGCTCGTTCGGTTCCTTGTCGATGTTGAACCGGTCGTAATACTGGCCCCAGGCATACCAGCGGCCCGGCACGCCGTACCGCTTCATCGAGGCCGCCTTGGGCTGGGCGCTGATGTCGGGCTTGCCGTCCGCATCCAGTTTGTCGGTCCAGAAATAGCCGTGGAAGTTTTCCTCGGCCATCAGGTAGGTGCCCCAGGGCGTCATGCCGCCGGCGCAGTTGTTGATCGTGCCGATCACCTTGGTGCCGGTGGGATCAATCGAGGTCTTCAGCCGGTCATGGCCCGCCGCCGGCCCTGAAAAGGTCATCTCGGTGTTCAGGGGCGTGATGCGGCGGTTGCGCGGGCTGGTCAGGTCAACGGCCCACTTGCCGTTTGCGCCCTTGGCGATCTCGACCACGGTACCGCCATGCGCGGCCATCTCGATATCGACGATCTCTTTGGTCATGCCGGTGAACCCGGCGCGGTCCTGACGGCCAAGGCCGGGGAACATCACCTCTTCGTTGGTGTATTCGTGGTTGACGCACAGCATGCCGCGGCCCGGCGCGATTTCGGCAAAACCGACGTAGTCGTTGTTGTAGCCAAACTGCTTCAGCTGCGCCTCGGGGCTTTGGTTCATCGGGTCAAAGGCGGGCGCGTCCGCGGTGATCGGGTCCCCCCAGCGCAGCAGAACCTCGGCGGTGTAGCCCTCGGCGATGTGATGGGTTTCGTCGTTCCCCCATGGCAGTTCGGCAAAGTCATAGCGCGAAGCCGCAGCAGCCGACGCCTGATGCGGGGCGATCATCGCCGAGGTGCCGAAAAGGGCGGTCGCGGCAGATACGCCCAGCATCCCTTTCAGCATGTCGCGGCGGCCATAGCGGCGCGCGATCACGTCGCCGATCGTGTTGCCCAGATGCGGGTTGGTGGGGATGTCATCGAAAGCTTCAAAGGCTTCGGCCTTGTTGCAATGTTCGGGGTCGTTGATGATTTGGTCGCGCGTGCTCACAGCTGGAACTCCCTGGCTTGATCCGGGCGCCGATCCGTTCCGCGCCCCTGCAGACGCGGGCGTATGTGCAAGGCGCAATTAACGGGCGCATGAAGGTTTTGTTACGATTGGCTGACAAAACAGAAACCGGCCGTGACGGCGCACAAAAAAGCCCCCTTGCACAGGGCAAGGGGGCGATGGCAGAGGCCCCGGGTCAGGCCAGGGGCGCGGGGGCGCTCAGTCCTCCGCTTTTTCCTCTTTCTTGATCTCTTCGCCGGTTTCCTGATCGACAACCTTCATCGACAGGCGGACCTTGCCGCGATCGTCAAAGCCAAGCAGTTTGACCTTCACGTCCTGACCTTCCTTCAGCACATCCGAGGGATGGTTCAGGCGGCGGTTTTCGATCTGGGACACGTGCACCAGACCGTCGCGCTTGCCAAAGAAGTTCACGAAGGCGCCGAAGTCGACGATCTTGACGACCTTGCCGTCATAGATCTGGCCTTCCTCGGGCTCGGCCACGATCGAGTGGATCATCTCGTAGGCTTTCTTGATCGACTCGCCGTCGGGCGACGCGATCTTGATCACGCCGTCGTCGTTGATGTCGACCTTGGCGCCCGAAACCTCGACGATCTCGCGGATGACCTTGCCGCCCGACCCGATCACTTCGCGGATCTTGTCGGTGGGGATGTTCATCGTCTCGATGCGCGGAGCGTGGACGCTGAACTCGCCAGCGCCGCTGAGCGCCTTGTTCATCTCGCCCAGGATGTGCATCCGGCCGTCCTTGGCTTGCGCCAGGGCTTTCTCCATGATCTCGGGCGTGATGCCCGCGACCTTGATGTCCATCTGCAGCGAGGTGATGCCGTTCTCGGTCCCTGCGACCTTGAAGTCCATGTCGCCGAGGTGATCTTCGTCACCCAGAATGTCCGACAGGATCGCATACGATCCGTCTTCTTCCAGGATCAGGCCCATGGCCACACCGGCCACCGCCGATTTCAGCGGCACGCCCGCGTCCATCATCGACAGCGAGCCGCCGCAGACGGAGGCCATCGACGAC
>JAHDCH010000030.1:5876-10003 GCA_020629995.1 Pseudaestuariivita sp.
GTTGTAGTGCAGCAGGAAGTTCGATTTGAAGTTGCCGTGCAGCGCGTCGATGAATTGCTCATCATCGCCCGTGCCCAGCGTGGTCACGACGAGGCCCTGCGTCTCGCCGCGCGTGAACAGCGCCGAGCCGTGGGTCCGGGGCAGAAGGCCCGTTTCGCACACGATGTCGCGGATCTCGTCGGTCTTGCGGCCGTCGATGCGGGTGCCGGTTTTCACAACGTCGCCGCGCAGGATGCCGGCTTCGAGCTTTTTCAGGGCCGAGCCGAGGTTGGCGTCGGCTTGCTGCTCTTCGCTCAGTGCCTCGATGATCGCGGTGCGGGCGGCGGCAACGGCGGCGGTGCGCTCTTGCTTGTCGCTGATCGCAAACGCCTTGCGCATGTCCTTGTCACCGGCCTTGACCACGGCCTTGTACAGGTCGCTGTAGTCGGGCGCCTGGAAATCGAAGGGCTCTTTCGCGCTTTCCTCGGCCAGGTCGATGATCAGGTCGATCACCGGCTGGATCGCTTCGTGCGCAAAGGTCACGGCGCCCAGCATTTCGGCTTCGGTCAGCTCGTAGGCTTCGGATTCCACCATCATGACGGCGTCTTTGGTGCCGGCCACAACCAGGTCGAGGCGCTGCTCGGGGTTGAGGCGCAGGTCCTGCATGTCGTCGACGGTGGGGTTCAGGACGTATTCGCCATCCTCAAAGCCCACGCGGCAGCCTGCGATCGGCCCCATGAACGGCGCGCCCGAGATGGTCAGCGCGGCGCTGGCGGCGATCATCGCGACGATGTCGGGGTCGTTGACCAGATCGTGGGACAGCACGGTGCACATCACCAGCACTTCGTTCTTGAACCCGTCCACGAACAGCGGACGGATCGGGCGGTCGATCAGACGCGCGGTCAGCGTTTCTTTCTCGGTGGGGCGGGCCTCACGCTTGAAGAAACCGCCGGGGATCTTGCCCGCGGCATAGTATTTTTCCTGGTAGTGCACGGTCAGAGGGAAGAAGCTTTGCCCCTCTTTGGGTGCCTTGGCGAAGGTGACGTTGGCCATCACGCGGGTTTCGCCGAGCGTCGCGATCACCGAGCCGTCTGCCTGGCGTGCAACCTTGCCTGTTTCCAGTGTGAGCTCTTCGTCGCCCCACTGCATGGTTTTCTTAACTTCGTTGAACATCATGTCATCCATGTTAGGGAGCTCTCCCGGGCGGTCCCGGGTCTCCCATTGAAATGGCGGCCGCATTGCCGCCGGTCCCTGTACCTTTTGCCTAACGCCGGGACCACAGCGTTACGTCTCAGATGGGGGGCGCATACAAGGTTTTTGCTTCCGGGAAAAGCGATCATTTCTTGTGCGGGTTTACCTGCCGTTTACCGCTTTACATAGATGTTGGCTCTATGCAGGTCATTCGCACAGCCCGGCCCGAAAGCTGGATCGAACATGTTTTCTCGGCGCGCGCGGCGCAAACGGGTGGTGTGATCCGCCGGGCCGTTGGCTGGGTCGAGGCCGAGATCGGACGTGCCCGTTTCATCGAGGAAGTTGCGCGGCGCGGGTTCACGTTGCTGGAGAGCAATGGCCAGTTCATTGTGATCTGCCACTCCGGACCTGTGCGCCGTATCGTCTAGCCGCGCTGGCGGACGCGTTACGAATTTTCGCGCGAAAATTCGTGGCTCGCCTAGCGGGATGTGCGCACGCGCGGCAGTTTGGTGATCCCGAATGCCTTGCGCGCCGTGACAAGGCGCAGGTCTTCGGGATCCATCCCCATCGACAGGATTGTCTCGGCGTCATAGCGCGCCTTGGCCGTGCTGCGGTCGTATCCCGTGCCAAACAGCCGGTCGATCCAGCCCATGCCAAAGCTGACATGGAACGTGGCGTGGTGGTCGTTGAAGTGGTGGCGCAAGTGGCTTTGAGTCACGCGCCGGCCAAACCAGCCCTTGTCCACGTTCAGGTGCGCCAGAGTGTGGCAGTATTCGTAGAAGGCAAACGCACCCACAGATCCGACAAAGACCGCCACGCTCGGGATCACCAGCGCCAACTGCCACCCCAACAGCGGCCACAGAACCAGCGCCTGCAACGCGATGGATTTCAGGCCAAAGCGTACCGGGTACCAATGATCGTCTCCGGTAAAGAACTCGGGATCATTCGGGAATTCATGATGCCCGATATGGCTGCGGTAGAGCGCGTTGAACGGGCTTTGATCGGTGGGCGGCGCGCGGTGCAGCAGGAACCTGTGCATCGCGTATTCCACGAAGAACTGCATCAGCACGCCCGCGCCCACGACCAGCGGCATCCACCACGCCCAGAACCAGATCATCAACCCCAGCCCCAGCACGAAAAACGGCACCAGCCGTTGCAGGCTGCCCATGTTCAGCAAAACCAAGAGCGTTGCGCGCATAATCCGATCCTCCCATCGCGACTGTGCCAAACCACCCGGGCCTCGGTCAAACATGACGCTGCGCCAATGAAAAACGGCCGCCCCCGGAGGGACGGCCGTTTGAAACCTTGGATCGGGCGGCGCTTAGCGGCGCAGGCCCAGACGCTTGATCAGGTCCTGATAGCGGGCCTCTTCCTTGCCCTTCAGGTAATCCAGCAGCTTGCGGCGCTGGGCCACCAGCTTGAGAAGGCCACGGCGCGAGTGGTTGTCCTTCTTGTGGGTCTTGAAATGCTCGGTCAGCGTCACGATGCGCGAGGTCAGGATCGCAACCTGGACTTCGGGCGAGCCAGTGTCGCCGTCCTTGGTCGCGTATTCTTTCATCACGCGGGCTTTTTCTTCAGCAGTGATCGACATCGGGGTCTCCTCTGGATCGAGTGTTATGGCGCAGGCCGGGATGTCGTCCAGCACAGGCCCATGGAGGCGCGAGCCGCCTTGCGGCCACGCTGAGCGCTGCCTTTAGGGCAATTCGCCTTGCAGGGAAAGAGGAAATTCCGTGGGCAGACCGGCCCCGGCCCAAGCGCGCACTCAGGCCGCCGAAGGCAGATCGCCTTGCGGAACCAGCGCCACGTCATCGGCTGTCAGGTCAGGTGCGCCGTGCACAATGGCGACGGTCACCCCGTCCAGGCGCACTTCAGATGCGGTTCCACCGTCGCCGTGGTGCGTGACTTCGATTGCCGGGGGATCGCCCGCGCCGTCATAGCTCAGCACAAGGGCATCGATGCCCGGCTCGAAATCGGTGATTTCCAGCGCGTCGGCACCAGCGGTGATCTCGCCCAGGATCATCGTGTCGGCGCCAGACCCGCCCGTCAGGATGTCGCCCGCGCCGCCCACAAGTATGTCGTGCCCGGACCCGCCGTTCACGAAATCCATTGTGCCGTCGCCCGCACCGATCACCAGATCATCGCCCTGGCTGCCGAACAGAACGTCAAATCCCGCGCCGCCCGTGACCGTGTCATCGCCCGCGCCCCCATGAACCGCGTCATCGCCCGCGCCGCCGTGCAGCACATCATGCCCGCCGCCGCCTTGCAGCGAATCGTTGCCCTCGCCGCCGCGCATCAGATCGTCTCCGATGGCGCCCATCAGCGTGTCGTCGCCGGTGCCTCCGTCCAGCGTATCGTCCCCGTCGCCGCCGTGGAGGCTGTCGTCATCCGCCTCTCCGTACAACGCATCATTGCCCAGATCGCCGTACAGGTGATCACCGCCCGCGCCGCCGTTCACGGTATCGTCGCCCTCGTAGCCGTTCATCTGGTCAAATCCGTCGCCGCCGTTCATCGCGTCGGCGACGGTTGTGCCGGACAGGATATCGCTGCCCGACGTGCCTTCGACATGGGCGGTCGTGCTGGGGGCGGCGTGATGCGGCATGTCCGCGCTTGCCGTGTCGCTGGCCGGTGCGCGTGGCGTCTGCTCTGCTTCGGCCTCGGTGTCTGGCTCAAGCTCCGGGACGGCAGGATCGTCTTGCACGTCGCCCGCGGCGCTGTCTTTGGCGGGATCGGGCGGGCCGTCCGCGTCCACGTCGCTGACATACGACAGGATATCCTGCGGCACGTCCGTTTCGGTGACGTTCGTGCGCCCGATCTCGTCGAGATACTGATCTTCTGTCTCGGGCTCCGCGCTGCCGTCGTCGTCTTCACCCTCACCAACGAGAACCAAAGACCCCAGCGTCATCGCGCCCAGGATTGCCGCCAGGAACAACATGGCACCACCTTGCATAAATCACCCC
>JAHDCH010000030.1:10103-16166 GCA_020629995.1 Pseudaestuariivita sp.
GTCCAGATGCGCGCCATGGGCGCCCCAGGCCGCGACCACCACGTCGGCCCAGTCGCAGGCGGCGATGATGGCGGCGTCGTTCTCGGGGCCCACAGGCTCGGCGGCGGCGCGCATCGCCTTTGGATCGGTGTCGCGCCAGGCAAAGATGTTGGTGACCCGGAACGCCCCGTGCCCCAGCGCCCGTGCGCGGCGCTCGCAGCGCTCGACCGTGGGGTCGTTCTGCACTTCGGTCGCGGTCGAGGGGTTGAGCATCACAAACGACACCCGGCTGCCGCCCGCGTCCCACACCCGCGTCAACGCATAGCGATACCTTTCGCAGGGCGAATAGATCGCGGTCGAGGCGGCGTCGCCCTTCTGGTGGGTGCGGGTGATCAGGCTCATGGGGTGTCAGTTAGGCGGGGCAGGGCCTGCATGGCAAGGCTCAGAGGTTGAACACCCGCACAGGGTGCAGCTCGGCCCCGCGCAGCTGACCCACGGCGACGGGCGTGCCCTGATGGGCGGCCCAGACCGTCTCGCCGTATTCGATGCCGTCGGCGATCACCATCGCGGGGTTGCCGTTGCGCAGCCTGGCCACCGAGGCATCGGGGCAGATGACGCGGGGCAGATCCTCCAGCCCGTCTTCGGTGGGGCGGATATGCGCATCCAGCGCGGGATCCTGCGCCAGCTTTTCGATCTCGTCCCAGGTGATCGCGCCTTCGGTCTCGAACGGGCCGGACCACAGGCGGCGCAGGGTGCGCACATGGGCATGGCATCCCAGCGCCGCGCCCAGATCGCGCGCGATCGAGCGGACATAGCCACCCTTGCCGCAGGTCATCTCGAGCACCGCGTGATCGGCATCGGGCCTGTCGGTCAGCACCAGCTCTTCAACCCACAAAGGGCGCGCGGCCAGCTCGACCTCGTCGCCATCGCGCGCCAGCTTGTAGGCGCGCTGGCCGTCGATCTTGACGGCCGAGAATTTGGGCGGGACCTGTTCGATATCGCCGACAAAAGCACCAAGGGCGTCCTTGATCTGATCGTCCGTGGGCCGTGTATCCGAGGTCGCGATCACCTCGCCCTCGGCATCGTCGGTGTTGGTGGCCTCGCCCAGCCGGATGACAAAGCTGTAGGCCTTGAGCGCGTCGGTCACATAAGGCACCGTCTTGGTCGCCTCGCCCAGCGCCACCGCCAGAAGGCCCGTCGCTTCGGGATCAAGCGTGCCCGCATGGCCCGCCTTTTGCGCCTGCAGCGCCCAGCGCACCTTGTTGACCACGGCGGTCGAGGTCACCCCGGCGGGTTTGTCCACGATCAGCCAGCCTGAAATGGCGCGGCCCTTGCGCTTTCTGCCCATGGTGTGCGGTCCCTTGTGGTTTGGCGCGCGGGGTACAAACCTGCGCGGGCCGCGTCAATCCGGTGCCACGACGCCCACGATCGGCCCCATGCGGCGGCCCGTGTCGCGCCGGCCATGTTCGGGCGCCCAAAGGCGCGACACCGACCCGTCAAGAAACAGCGCCTCGTCCAGCCCCAGCGTGTCTCGGAAGAGGCTGCCGAATTCGTGAAAGGTCACCGCGTTGTTCGAGATGACAAAGACCGCGCGTGTGCCGTCCGCGCTGGTGCCCACCCCGTTGCGGATGTGACGCGAAGTGCTGTCTGGCAGGAACCTTGGGTGCAGCGCGCCTCCGATCACCAGCATCGGGCCGGATTGTGTGGCATGGGTGCAGGCCGGCCTTTCGGTCAGATAGCGCGCGGTGTCGATCACATCGGCTCGGGTCTCCCGGATGCACAGGATCCCGTTCGGCACGAGGCCAAAGTTGCCCGGCCCTGCGCCCGCGATCACGCGCATCTGCTCGGTGCCGTTTTCTATGTAATGGCCCACGGGGCTGCGGTCTTCGTGGTACATGCCTGCGTTCATGGCAAAGACCAGCCTCTGACCGCGGGCCTTGAGGCCGATGCTCAGGGCCGAGAAATTGCCAAGCGCCTCACCGGTCCGATCATTCAGGAACAGGCGCAGGTTTTCCCGGGCGGCATCCACGGTGCAGATGGTATAGCGGTTGCCCGCAACGCGGCGATCTTCGCAGGTCACCGCCTGACTGGCCGCAGGCCAGATCAGCGCAAGCGCGAAGGCCAGCCGCCTAATCGTCCAGATCACGGCGCACCTGATCCTGCGCGAACAGCGCGCGGGTGGCATCCATCTGGTCAAAGGTCTCGTCCACGCGGAACCGCAGGTCGGGCGCGAACTTCAGCCCCGTCTTCTTGCCCACGACGCGGCGCAGCTCGGACTTGTTGCGCGCCAGAAGGGCGATGGAATCCTCGGCATTGTCTCCGCCCAGCGGCATGACGTAGGCCGTCGCGATCTTGAGATCGGGCGAACAGCGCACCTCGCTGACGGTGATCGACAGGCGGTTCAGCTCGGGGTCGTGGATGTCGCCGCGTGCCAGCACCTCGGCCAGCGTGCGCCGCACCACTTCGCCCACGCGCAGCTGCCTCTGGGACGGGCCGGGGCCGTCATGAAACTTGTTCTTTGCCATGGGATCGCACATAGGCGGTATGGCAGACCTTGCCAAGCAGGAGACAGGAATATGGCAGACCAGCCGGGGATCGTGGTGACGGGCGCATCGGGGCGCATGGGCCAGATGCTGATCCAGACAATTGCAGCCAGCGATGCCGCGCGGCTGGTCGGCGCGGTCGAACGCGCGGGTCACGATTGGGTGGGGCGCGACGCAGGCGAGGCCATGGGTGGCCCGGCGCTGGGCGTGACCGTCACGGATGACCCTTTGGAGGCATTTGCCCGCGCGCAGGCCGTGATCGACTTTACCGCGCCCGCGGCCACCGTGGAGTTTGCAAAGCTGGCCGCGCAGGCCCGCTGCTGTCATGTGATCGGCACCACCGGCATGACGGACGAAGACATTGCCCAGCTGGAGCCCTGCGCCCGCCATGCGGTGATCGTGCGTGCCGGCAACATGTCACTGGGCGTCAACCTCCTGGTTCAGCTGACCAAACGTGTGGCCGCCGCGCTGGACGAGGATTTCGACATCGAGGTGATCGAGGGCCACCACCGCCACAAGGTCGACGCGCCTTCGGGCACGGCCCTGATGCTGGGCGAGGCGGCTGCCGAAGGGCGCGGTGTGGCCCTGGCGGACGTGGCTGACCGGGGGCGCGACGGGATCACCGGGGCGCGCAAACGTGGCGATATCGGCTTTACCGCCATTCGCGGCGGCGACATCGTGGGCGAACATGACGTGCTCTTTGCCGCTGATGGCGAGCGGATTGTCTTGCGCCATCTGGCAACCGACCGCGCGATCTTTGCCCGCGGTGCTCTCAAGGCGGCGCTTTGGGGTCAGGACAAGGCTCCGGGCGCCTATGACATGGTTGACGTTCTGGGCCTGCGCGGCGCCTGAGGCGGAAATCCGCCGCAGCGGGCCAAAAAATTTGGCCCGGTTTGAACCATTTTCGGATCTCTTCCGTATCTGCTGTAACTGGATACGCAAGGGAGCCTTCCATGGTTCGGTACATCATGCTCTGTTTCACCGCGCTTGCCCTCGGCACTGGCGCGGCTGCGGCTGACCTTTCCAAGATCGACTCGCGCACCACCTTTGTTAAGGCGATCGCGGGCAAAAGCCTGAACATCGGCCTCTATGGCATCACGCTCAACGTCAGCAACAGCGGCAAGATCACCGGCCGCGCCGTGGGCCGGCCGGTATCGGGCGACTGGAGCTGGCAAAACGGCTTTTTCTGCCGCTCGCTGACCTGGGGCGAGCGTGAATTGCCCTACAATTGCCAGCGTGTGGACTATGGCGGCGACACGATCCGCTTTACGTCGGACAAGGGCGCGGGCCGCTCGGCCGATTTCCGACTGCGCTAAGCGCTGGCCCTGGTGATCCGCACCTGCCAGCAGTTGTTGCGGGCCGAGCGCAGATCGACAAAGGCGACATCTTCTCGCGCCAGAACCTTGCTGGCATAGCTGGCGATGTTGGCGCGTGGCGTGATCCGGCCGGTGCCGTACACGATCCTTTCGTCCGCGCTGTAGCCCTTGAGCAGGTAGTCTGGCGACACGACCACGGGCGGCAGCTTGTCGCTGTTGTAGGCGATGCAGGCGTCGGCGCAGACAAAGATCGGCCCGCTTTCGGCATAGGGGTGCAGGGTTTGGAACGGCCGGTGCGCCAGAATGCGCATCGCGGCACCTTTCGGGATCATCTTCAGGCAACAGCGGCACGGTGCGCCTCCGTCACTGATCCCGTGTTCGGGAGGCTGGCCATGCGCGTCGGGCGCGCCTTGCCTGTAGGCGTCAGCTGTGTGTTGCGAAAGGCCGGTGTAGCAGAGCATGGGTCAGATCCTTGTGCGAGGTCCTCCGACCTTGCCCGCAGCGCCATGCCTCGCGCGACCCGGTTCCTGCGCAACCCGCGCCGCGGCCGCCAAAGGTGCACCGCCAAAAAGTTCGTACGAACTTTTTGCACCCGCGCCTAGAAATCGATGGCGAGCCCCTTCTTTTCCCAATCGCCATATCGCACCGGTTCAGGGCCGTCGCGCCCGCCCAGCTCGGTCGGCAGGGTGGCGGCGCGGGCGTCAGCTTCGGCGCGGCGGGCGTCTGCCTCGGCCAGGGCGCGCTGGGCGGCCTCGGGCAGGCGGGCGCGGCGCGCGGCCTCGTCCTCGCGGTGTGGCGCAGCACTGTCTGTGGGGTTCTCTTGGCTCATGCCTGCTGATATACGCCGCGCGTTTGGCGGTGCAAGCCCGCCAGATGCCGCATCCCCCGATGTCCCCTTTCAGGAGCCGCCATGGCCGCCCAAGCCTCTCCCGCCCGCCGCGCCGCGCTGCACCTTTTGTGGCAAGTGCTGGGTGACCATCGCCTGCTGTCCGAGATCGACCCCGACAGCCGCCTCGATCCGGCGGACCGTGCCCGCGCGGGGCGGCTGGCGACGCAGACGCTGCGCAATCTGCCCCGGCTGGACAAGGTGCTGGACGCGCATCTGCGCAAATCCCCTCCTGCGCAGGTCCGCGCCATCCTGCGGCTGTGCGCCTACGAGCTGTGTACGGGCGGTGCGGCGCACGGGATCGTCAACGACGGGGTGGCGCTGGCCGCGTCGGGCGGGCGCAAGACCGCCCCTCTGAAAGGTCTGGTGAACGCGGTGCTGCGCAAAGTGGCGGACACCGGCCCGGAGGCCTTTGCCCGCACACCCACGCCCAAGATCGCCAATTGGCTGCGCGGCCCGCTGGTGGACGCCTGGGGGCGCAAGACCGTGGCCGCAATCGAAGCGGTTCAGGCCGAAACGCCGCCCGTCGACCTGACGCCGAAACCCGGGGCCACGGCGCTGCCCGACGGTCTTGTGCTGCCGACCGGTTCGCTGCGGCTGGCCGCGCCCGGCCAGATCAGCGCGCTGCCGGGGTTCGAGACGGGCGATTGGTGGGTGCAGGACGCCGCCGCCGCGCTGCCCGCCCGCATCCTTGATGCCCGGCCCGGGATGCGGGTGCTGGACATGTGCGCCGCGCCCGGGGGCAAGACACTGCAAATGGCCGCCGCCGGTGCCGATGTCACGGCGCTGGATGTCTCGGGATCTCGTCTGGCGCGGGTGTCCGAAAACCTTGCGCGCACCGGCCTCACCGCCACGATTGTCGAAGCGGATGCGCTGACCTTTGAGGCGCCCGCGTTCGACGCGATCCTGCTTGATGCGCCCTGTTCGGCCACCGGCACCATACGCCGCCACCCCGATCTGCCCCATGCCAAGGACGGGTCCGAGTTTCTGGCCCTGTTCGACCTGCAGGCGCGGATGCTGGACCGCGCGGCGGCGCTGCTGAAGCCCGGGGGGCGGCTTGTGTTTTGCACCTGTTCGCTGCTGCCCGACGAAGGCGAGGTGCAGGCGGACGAGGCCATCGCGCGGCTTGGCCTTGTGCCCGATCCATCAGCCCTTGACGTGCCGGGGGTCGAAGATGGCTGGCGGACGGGCGCTTCGGGCCTGCGCCTGCGGCCTGACATCTGGGCCGACCGGGGCGGTATGGACGGGTTCTATATCGGCGCCTTCCGGGCGCCCGCCTGAGCGGATCGGCGAAAAACCGGCGATGGCGTGCGCGCGGGCATGACTCGGGCGGTTTTCT
>JAHDCH010000031.1 GCA_020629995.1 Pseudaestuariivita sp.
CTGCGGCCCCGGTCCGTCATTGTGAACCGTCCGCCGGGTCCGTAGGTGGCCACGTTGATGCAGCAATGGTTGGCCGGATCGCGCCGTCCTGACCAGCGATACCAGGGCGAAAACACCGACCCGATGAACCCGATGATCGAAATGGCGCGGCTGCCATCGTGGCTTAGTCCGTCGACATACCACCAGGCATAGCCATTGGGCGGGACATCGAGGTCAAAACATGGTCCTGCATGATCGCCTCGGCCGCGTGCCGTCCGGAAAGCATCGCCATGGGCACCCCCGCCCCCGGATGCGCCCCGCCTCCCGCCAGGTAAAGACCCCGCAGCGCTGTCCGCGCGGTCGGCCTGCGGAAGGCCGCCATCATTCCATGCGGGCTCTGCCCGTAAAGGGAACCGTCCGACCCGGGAAACAGGCTGTCCCATCCCGCCGGCCCGGTCAGGGTCAGCTTGTCTGGTTCGGGCGTGAAGGTCAGACCGTGGCGGTGCAGCGTCATAAGCATCTGTCGGTGGCATAGGTCAGCCTCGCTGGCTTGGGCCGGCCGCTGGCTGAGCGGCGGCGCGTTCATGATGATCTCGAACCGCTCCAGCCGGGGCGGAAAGGCGGCAAAGCCACGGTCCTGCGCACAGACATACAGCGTGGGGTCGTCCGGCATTTGGCCCGCGTCCAGAGCCTCCCACTCGGCCATGCTGTCGGCGCTGAAAAAGACGTTGTGATGGGCAAGGTCCGCCCCGTGGGCCTCGGCGGCAAAGGCCCAGACCTGCGCGGACAGGCTGCGCGCGTCGTCTTGCGTTTGCGGGGCCACTTCGCGCGGACCCGGCCCGAGCAGCCCAAGGCCCAGTGCGCGCGGATCGCCGTTAAAGACAATCGTATCCGCCGGATGAAAGCCGTGATCGGTTTCAACACCCAGCGCGCGCCCGTCCGCCACACAGATTTCGGTCACCTGACTTTCGAACCGAAACGTCACACCCAACGACTGGCACAGCCGCGTCACACCGTCGGCGACCGCAGACATCCCGCCGACCGGCAGCCAAACGCCCTGTGCTTCGGCCTCGGCCACCAGGGCCAGCAGCGCAGGGGCCTGGGCCGGCGACCCGCCGACATAGGTCGCGTAACGGCCGAACAACTGCGCCAGACGCGGATCCGAAAAGCGCCGCGCCAACTTTTGCGCAAGGGTGAACCACGGGGCCATCTTGGGCACCAGCCACGGGCGCAGCGCGACCTTGCGCGTGAGCGCCGCCTGCGTCGGGGCAGGGGCCTGCATCATGGGCGCGTCGAACGCGGCGAACAAAGCCCCGCAATCCTTGCGGAACCTTAGATATTCACGCGCGCTGCGGGTGCCCGAAAACGCTGCGATCGCATCTGCGGATGCGTCGATGTCGGCAAACAGGTCAAGCCGCGCGCCGCCTGGCCAAAAATGCCGGGCCAACAGCTCTTGGGGGATCAGATCGACAAAATCGGACAACCGGTGGCCGGTGCTGGCGAACAGCTGGTCAAGCTCGCGCCGCAGCGTCAGGACCGTGGGGCCGGTATCCACGGGCCCCGCGCCCGAAGGCAGCGTGCGCATCTTGCCGCCCGGGGTCGCCTGCCTTTCGATCACCGTGACTGCGTGGCCAGCATGTGCCAGACGCGCCGCCGCAGACAGTCCGCCGATGCCGGCGCCGATCACGACACAGCGTTGCAGGTCTGACTGTTGGCTCCCATCCATGCGCGATTGTTGACTCGGCGTTGCGACATGTCCAGTATGATTTACACATAGATGTAAACTATGGATTACAAATCGAAAGCCATCATGGGGATGACGAACATGGACAGCACACCAAAAGCGCGCATCGATGCTGCCGTGCAAAGAGCCATCCGTCTTGGCCAGGCGCGGCCCGCGCCGGCGCGGCTTGCCTCGGCGCTGGATTACGCGACATCGCCCGGCGGCGCCCGGATCAGGCCGACCATCCTGATGTCTGTCGCGGGCGCATGTGGCGACGATGCTCCGGCGCTGGCCGATGCGGCGGCCGCCGCGCTGGAACTGATGCATTGCGCGTCGCTGGTCCATGATGACCTGCCCGCCTTTGACGATGCCGACACGCGGCGCGGCAAACCGGCGGTCCACCGGGCCTACGGCGAACCTTTGGCGGTACTGGCCGGAGACAGCCTGATCATGATGGCGTTTGACACGCTGGCCCGCGCCGCCGGCGACACGCCCGCCCGCGCGCTGGAGCTGATCCGCATTCTGTCGACGCGGTCCGGGATGCCCATGGGAATCTGCGCCGGGCAAGGCTGGGAAAGCGAGGACCAGATCGACCTGCGCGCCTATCACATGTCCAAGACCGGAGCGCTGTTCATCGCGGCCACCCAGATGGGCGCCGTTGCCGCCGGACAAGAGGCCGAACCTTGGGAAGAGCTGGGCGCGCGCATCGGTGAAGCCTTTCAGGTGGCCGATGATCTGCGCGACGCGCTGTACGACGCCGAAACACTGGGCAAACCGGTGGGGCAGGACGATCTGCATGGTCGCCCCTCGGCAGTGTCCGAACTGGGCGTGGACGGTGCGATCCGGCGGCTCAAGGATATCCTTTCGGGCGCGATCGCCTCGATCCCGGCCTGCCCGGGCGAAGCACAGCTGGCCCACATGGTGCGCGCCTATGCCGAACGTCTGACACCTGTAGCTCCGGCGCACACAGCTGCGAACCGGAGCTAGGCAGATGGTGGATGTCGCGCCCAATGGCAAACCCGCGCGGCGCTGGGCCTGGCCGGATCTGAACCGGCTGGTGGCCCGCCCCGGGTTTCAGCGCTGGGCGGCCCGCTTTCCCCTGACCCGTCCCTTTGCCGCGCGTGACGGGGCGCAGCTGTTCGATCTGGTGCAGGGCTTTGTCCAGTCGCAGGCGCTGATGGCGCTGGTGCGGCTGGACGTCCCGGCAACCTTGCTGGACGGCCCGCGCGCGGTGGCCGACCTGGCCCGCCGCACCGACATGCCCGAGGCTCGGATGCTTGTGCTGCTTCAGGCCGGGGCGGCCATGGGCCTGCTGCGCCGCCGCCGCGACGGGCGCTTTGGCCTGGCGCGCAAAGGTGCCGCACTGGTCGGTGTGCCGGGCCTGGCCGAGATGATCCGCCACCACGATGTGCTTTACCGCGACCTGGCCGATCCGGTCGCCTTTTTCCGGGGCCAGACCGACACAGAACTGGCCGGGTTCTGGCCTTATGTCTTTGGCGCGGGCCGCGACGTGCCGCCCCAGGAGGCGCGCATTTATTCCGACCTGATGACCCGCAGTCAGGAGCTGGTCGCCGCCGACACGCTGGATCAGGTGTCGCTGCGCGGGATCACCCGTTTGATGGACGTGGGCGGCGGTGCCGGAGTGTTCCTCGAGGCGGCCTCGGCCAAATCTCCGGACATGCAGCTGATGCTGTTCGACTTGCCAAACGTGGTGGCCGAAGTGCCCGAGCGGCTGCGCGCGGTTGAACGGCAAGGGCGGCTGAGCCTGCACCCCGGGTCGTTCAAGTCAGAAGGCCTGCCCGACGGGGCCGATGCGATATCGCTGATCCGGGTGATGTATGACCACAGCGACGACACGGTGCGCGATCTGCTGGCAAAATGCTTTGCCGCCCTGCCGCCGGGCGGGCGGTTGATCGTGTCGGAACCGATGTCGGGTGGTACCCGTCCGGACCCTGTGACGGACGTGTATTTCGCGCTCTACACGCTGGCGATGCAGACCGGGAAAACCCGCTCGGCCGCGGAAATATCAGCGCTGTGCGAGGCCGCTGGATTCGTGGATTTGCGGGTGTTGCGCGCGCACCGTCCCTTTGTGACCCAAGCGCTAACCGCCCGAAAACCCTTGTAAACCGGCTGCCATGTCAAACTGTCAGGACTAATTGACATATGGCACTGTACGTCTAAACTGACATTCAAGAATGTAAGGTGCGCGTGACGAATCCCCACGCGTTCCGGGGAGTACGAAGAAGATGCAGACCGACGCCGTCCTGTTGACGGGCCCAAAGGCCCTGTCAGTCGAGACGCTGGCGCTGACCGCGCCGGGCGCAGAGGACGTTGTTGTCGAAGTCCATCATTCAGGCATCTCGACCGGCACAGAAAAGCTGTTCTGGAGCGGTGACATGCCGCCCTTCCCCGGCATGGGCTATCCGCTGGTCCCCGGCTACGAGGCTGCTGGCGAAGTTGTCGAAGCGGGTGTTCTGAGCGGCTTCAAGCCCGGCGATCACGTCTTTGTCCCCGGTGGCGCTTGCTATGACGGGGCGCATGGGCTGTTTGGCGGGGCATCGGCTTATATCACCAGCGCTGCTGACCGCGTGGCGCGCATCGATCCCGGCCATGGTGCCAATGGAGCTCTGCTTGCGCTGGCGGCAACCGCGCGGCACGCGATGGCCGGTCTGCAAAAGGCTCCGCCTGACCTGATCGTGGGGCACGGTGTTCTGGGCCGCCTTCTGGCGCGACTTGCCATCGCGTCTGGCGCGCCCGCGCCGACGGTCTGGGAAATTGACCCGGCCCGCCATGCGGGTGCTGACGGATACGAAGTGCTGCAGCCCGAAGAGGACCCGCGCCGCGACTACATGTCGATCTATGACGCATCGGGGCAGGGCGCTTTGCTGAACAGCCTGATCGGCCGCATCGCCAAGGGCGGCGAGATTGTCCTGGCCGGATTTTATGCAGAGCCTCTCAGCTTTGCGTTCCCGCCCGCCTTCATGAAGGAGGCGCGGCTGCGCATCGCCGCGGAATGGACGGCGCAAGACCTCGCGGCGACGCGCAGCCTTTTGGATTGCGGCGCCTTGTCGCTGGACGGGCTGATCACCCACCAGCGCCCTGCGCGTGACGCGACCGAGGCCTATCCGGTGGCCTTCACCGATCCGGCTTGCCTGAAAATGATCCTCAACTGGAAGGACGCGGCGTGAAAGACGACGTCATCAAGGAAAAGGGCGCACCGCCCAAGCTGACCGAGTTCTCGGACCGTCTGCGCGACGAGGCGAACGAGGATCTGGCGGATGTGATCCCGACCGAAGCCACCAAGAAGACGCAGATCATCGCGATCTACGGCAAGGGCGGCATCGGCAAATCCTTCACGCTGGCCAACCTCAGCCACATGATGGCCGAGCAGGGCAAGCGCGTGCTGCTGATCGGCTGTGATCCCAAATCGGACACCACCAGCCTGCTGTTCGGCGGCAAGGCCTGCCCGACGATCATCGAAACCTCGACCCGCAAAAAGCTGGCGGGCGAAGAGGTGCAGATCGGGGATGTGTGCTTCAAGCGCGGCGGCGTCTTTGCGATGGAGCTGGGTGGCCCCGAGGTTGGTCGCGGCTGCGGCGGTCGCGGGATCATCCACGGATTCGAACTGCTCGAAAAGCTGGGCTTCCACGATTGGGATTTTGACTATGTCCTGCTCGATTTCCTGGGCGACGTGGTCTGTGGCGGGTTCGGCCTGCCCATCGCGCGCGACATGGCGCAAAAGGTGATCCTGGTCGGGTCGAACGATCTTCAGTCGCTGTACGTGGCCAACAACGTGTGCTCGGCCGTGGAATATTTCCGCAAGCTGGGTGGCAACGTGGGTGTTGCGGGTCTTGTGGTGAACAAGGACGACAATTCCGGCGAGGCGCAGGCCTTTGCCAAGGCGGCGGGCATTCCGGTGCTGGCCTCGATCCCGCAGGACGACGACCTGCGCAAGAAATCCGCAAATTACCAGATCGTGGGCACCTCTCAAAGCCAGTGGGGCACGCTGTTTGCCGAGCTGGGCGTGAACGTGGCCGATGCACCGCCGGTGCGGCCAACCCCGCTGAGCCAGGATGGCCTGCTGGAGCTGTTTGACGGGTCGGAAACCGGAGCGGGCGTCAAGCTGGATCCGGCGACGGACGAAGACATGCGCGGAGCCTTTGCCAAGCCCAAGGAAAGCCTGGAGGTCATTTACGACGATGTTTGATCTGAACGAACTCCAACGCTGGGACGCGGGGCTTGCCAGCCTCAAAAGCTCCGATGAGCAAACGCTCGAACTGGGGCGCGCAGCATTGCGTGTTTCCAAGGCGGCGCGTGAGCATGCCGAAAAAGTCTGCCCGTTTCACTTTGGCCAATCTGACGAGGCGACCGCGTGAGCGGTGAAGTGACATACGACGCCTCGGGTGAGACCGAGGTGACGACGGGTGAAGCCCGCGCCGAGACGCCAGAGCTGACGCCGGGCGACGGCGCGCTGGGCTGTCACTCGGGCGCTGACATGGAGCAGGCCGCGCGGATGGCGGGCCAGTCCGAGCTGCTCGAGCAATTCGCCAAGGATTACCCCACCGGCCCCCACGACAAACCGCAATCCATGTGCCCAGCCTTTGGCAGCCTGCGCGTGGGTCTGAGGATGCGCCGGGTGGCGACGGTGCTGTCCGGCTCTGCGTGCTGCGTATATGGCCTGACCTTTGTGAGCCACTTTTACGGCGCGCGGCGTTCCGTTGGGTATGTACCCTTCAATTCCGAGACGCTGGTGACCGGCAAGCTGTTCGAGGACATCCGCGACAGCGTGCACGAACTGGCCGATCCCGAGCGGTATGACGCGATTGTGGTGACCAACCTGTGCGTGCCGACAGCCTCTGGCGTGCCGCTGCGGTTGTTGCCGGATGAGATCAATGGCGTGCGCATTGTGGGCATCGACGTGCCGGGCTTTGGCGTGCCGACCCATGCCGAGGCCAAGGACGTTTTGGCCGGCGCGATGCTGAACTACGCCCGCAAGGAAATCGAGGCGGGCCCCGTCGCCGCGCCTTCCGGCGGCGTCTCCGACCGTCCGACCGTCACGCTGCTGGGCGAGATGTTCCCCGCTGATCCGATGATGATCGGTGCGATGCTGGCACCCATGGGGCTGGCTGCGGGGCCGGTTGTGCCGTGCCGAGAATGGCGTGAGCTGTACGCGGCGCTGGATTGCGGAGCGGTGGCGGCGATCCATCCGTTCTACACCAGCGCAGTGCGTGAATTCGAAGCGGCAGGGCGGCCCATCGTGGGGTCCGCGCCCGTGGGTGTCGACGGCACGCACACCTGGCTGGCGGCGATTGGTGACGCGTTTGGGCTGAAACAGAGCCATGTTGCAGCCTCGCAGAACGCCTTTGTGCCCGCGGTGCGAGAGGCGCTGGATGGCGTGAATCTGAACGCCACGATCACGCTGTCGGGTTACGAAGGCAGCGAGCTGTTGGTGGCCCGCCTGCTGATCGAAGCGGGGGCGGATGTGCCCTATGTGGGTACGGCCTGCGCCAAGTCGGCCTGGAACGCGGCGGATGCGGCATGGCTGGAGGCGCAGGGCGCCAAGGTCCAATTCCGCGCCTCGCTGGAGGATGATTGCGCAGCGGTTGAGGGCATCCGCCCGACGCTGGCCATCGGCACGACGCCGGTGGTGCAAAAGGCCAAGGAGCTGGCTGTGCCAGCGCTGTATTTCACCAACCTGATCTCGGCCCGTCCGCTGATGGGGCCTGCAGGCGCCGGCAGCCTGATCGAGGTGATCCAGGCGGCCATCGCCAACAAGGACCGCATGGAGCATATGCGCGAGTTCTTTGAAGGCGTGGGTGCGGGCGATACGGCGGGCGTCTGGGAAGGCGCGCCGAATGTGCGAGAGGATTTCCGCGCGCTGAACGCCAAGAAGATCGAACGCGCGGCCAAGGCGGCCAAAGCGGCGGAGATGATTTAGTGGCGGTGCGGGTGACATATCGCAGGAGTGGGGGGCCGCCCCCACCCCCCCGCCATACTTCTGAAGAGAAGAAGCAGGGGGGTGCGCCCGCATGCTGATTCAGGATCACGACAGGGCCGGCGGGTACTGGGGGGCTGTGTATGCCTTTTGTGCCGTCAAGGGTCTGCAATGCGTGATTGACGGACCGGTGGGGTGCGAGAACCTGCCGGTGACGTCAGTGCTGCACTACACCGACGGGTTGCCGCCGCACGAGTTGCCGATTGTGGTGACGGGGCTGGGCGAGGAAGAGCTGGGCCGGGACGGAACCGAGGGCGCGATGAAGCGCGCCTGGGGCACGCTTGATCCGGCGCTGCCGGCGGTGGTGGTCACGGGTTCGATCGCCGAGATGATCGGCGGCGGTGTGACGCCCATGGGGACCAACATCCAGAGGTTCCTGCCGAGGACCATTGACGAGGATCAGTGGGAAGCGGCCGACCGGGCGATGACCTGGATCTTTACCGAGTTCGGCATGACCAAGGGCCGGATGCCCAAGGAGAAGAAGCGCGAAGAGGGCGACAAGCCGCGCGTGAACATCCTGGGGCCGATGTACGGCACGTTCAACATGCCCAGCGATCTGGCCGAGATCCGCAGGCTGGTCGAGGGGATCGGAGCCGAGGTCAACATGGTGATGCCGCTGGGCGCGCATGTGGCCGAGATGCGCGATCTGGTGAACTCGGATGTGAACATCTGCATGTACCGCGAATTTGGCCGGGGCCTGTGCGAGGTCTTGGGCAAGCCGTATTTGCAGGCGCCGATTGGAATTGAATCCACGACCAAGTTCCTGCGCAAGCTGGGCGAGCTGCTGGACCTGGACCCCGAGCCGTTCATCGAGCGCGAAAAGCATTCGACGATCAAACCGGTCTGGGATCTGTGGCGGTCGGTCACCCAGGATTTCTTTGCCACGGCCTCGTTCGGGATCGTGGCGACCGAGACTTATGCGCGCGGGGTGCGGCATTACTTTGAGAGCGATCTGGGCCTGCCATGCGCCTTTGCAGTGGCAAGGTGCCGGGGGACCAAGACGGACAATGACGATGTGCGCGCCAAGATGGCCGAGCATCGCCCGCTGGTTGTCTTTGGGTCGATCAACGAAAAGATGTACATGGCCGAGCTGAAGGGCGGGCACGGGCCAAGCCCGGCCTTCATTCCCGCGGGCTTTCCGGGCGCGGCGATCCGCAGGCATACCGGCACGCCGTTCATGGGCTATGCCGGCGCGACCTACCTGCTTCAGGAAGTGTGCAACGGGCTGTTTGATTCGCTGTTCCACATCCTGCCGCTGGGCAGCCAGATGGACGCGGCCGAAGCCACGCCGACCAGCCTGCGCCGCGATTTCCCGTGGGACGCGGACGCCCAGGCCGCCTTGGACCGGATCGTGGCCCAGCACCCCATTCTCACCCGCATTTCGGCGGCCAAGACCCTCAGGGACGAGGCCGAGCGCGCCGCCCTGGCGCAGGGTGCCGAACGCGTGGTGCGCGAGACGGTCGAAGCTCTCGACCCCAGAGTTACCAGCAGAGGAGATGCGTGATGTCTGACGTCACCTCCAATTCCCCAACCGCCCGCAAGGACGCGACCAAGGCCGAGTTCAAGGTCTATTTCGCGATCATCTTTGCCGCTGCGCTGCCGTTTGGCGTGATCGCGTGGATCACCCATCCGCTGCACCGGCGGGGCGAACCGAACAAGGGCCCCGTGGCCCGTGCCTGGAGCCAGGCGCGGACGGTGACGCCCATGATCTTCTCGGCATGAGCAATCGTGACCGAGAAACCGCACTGGCCGCGAGAGCGGTCAGAGCCCGGGGGGGCCGCAAGGCTCCATCGGACCCTGCCGCGAGGGTGTCGCGGCATCGGCTTAACATTCCGGAGGAAAGTTAATGGCTGATCACAACGACCTGTCCTTCACAGGTCTCACAGACGAGCAGGCGCAAGAATTGCATGCGGTCTACATGAGCGGGCTCTGGCTGTTTTCGGCAGTCGCGATCGTCGCTCACCTGGCCGTGTTCATCTGGCGTCCGTGGTTCTGAGGAAGGGTTGAGAAATGGCAAAGTTCTACAAGATCTGGCTGATTTTTGACCCGCGTCGCGTGTTTGTGGCTCAGGGCGTGTTCCTGTTCCTGCTGGCCGCGATGATTCACCTGGTGCTCCTGAGCACCGGTGCAGAGGGCTACAACTGGTTCGAACTGGCCGCTGAAAAGCGCGCCGGCTGATCCAGGCCTGACCAAAAGCTGCGGGCAGGGCGCTTTGTCTTGCCCGCGGCAAACCAACCTAATTGCCGCTGCCCGGCACCCCCGGCCAGCTGACGCGGAGAGACAACATGGCGCTCTTGAGCTTTGAAAAGAAATATCGCGTCCGCGGAGGGACGCTGATCGGCGGCGACCTGTTCGATTTCTGGGTGGGGCCCTTTTACGTGGGCTTTTTCGGGGTCACGACCCTGTTCTTTGCCGCCCTGGGAACAGTGCTGATCTTTTACGACGCCTCGCTGAAGGACGTCTGGAACCCCTGGCTGATCTCGGTCGAGCCGCCCGCCATCGAGGTTGGGCTTGGCATGGCGCCGCTGGCCGAAGGGGGCATATGGCAGCTGGTCACGATGTGCGCGCATGTGGCGTTCATATCCTGGGCGCTGCGCGAGGTTGAGATCTGCCGCAAGCTGGGCATGGGCTATCACGTGCCTGCAGCCTTTGGCATGGCGATCTTTGCCTATACGACACTGACGGTGATCCGGCCCGTTCTGATGGGCGCCTGGGGGCACGGTTTTCCCTATGGCATCTGGAGCCACCTCGATTGGGTGAACAACGTGGGCTATGCCTACGGCAACTTCCACTACAACCCGGCCCACATGCTGGCGGTGACGTTCTTCTTCACCACCTGTCTGGCGCTGGCGCTGCACGGGTCGCTGATCCTGTCGGCCGCCAACCCTGAAAAGGGCGAAGAGATGCGCAGCCCCGAGCACGAAGACACGTTCTTCCGTGACTTTATCGGGTATTCGATCGGGCCCCTCGGCATTCACCGGCTGGGTCTGTTCCTGGCGCTCAGCTCGGGTTTCTGGAGCGCGGTGTGCATCGTGATTTCGGGCACCATCTGGTTCGACGCATGGGCCGACTGGTGGTTCTGGTACGTGGATCTGCCCTGGTGGGTTGACCTTGAGGGAGGCGTCAATGGCTGAGTATCAAAACATCTTCACTCAGGTGCAGGTTGAAGGCCCCCCCGAGATGGGGGTCACCGAAGGGGTCGAGCTGCACGAGCGCACCAAGGGCGCGTCGTTCGTGACCTTCTTTGGCTGGTTCGGCAACGCGCAGGTGGGTCCGTTCTACCTCGGCGGCCTCGGGCTTGCTTCGCTGATGGCCGGGCTGGTGTGGTTCACCATGGTGGGCGCGGCGTTCTGGGCGCAGGCGGGCTATAACCCCGGCGTGTTCATGCGCGATCTGTTCTGGCTGTCGCTGGATCCGCCGTCCGAGGAATACGGCCTTGGCTTCCCGCCGCTGGCCGAGGGCGGCATGTACATGATCGCCTCGTTCTTCCTGCTGATCTCGGTCATGCTCTGGTGGGCGCGGGCCTGGGTTCTGGCGGCGCAGCTCAAGATGGGCAAGCACGTCTTCTGGGCCTATGGCGCGGCGATCTGGCTGTTCCTGTGCCTCGGCTTTTTCCGCCCGATCCTGATCGGGTCGTGGTCGGAGATGGTGCCCTACGGGATCTTTACCCACCTTGACTGGACGCTGAACTTTTCGGTGATCCACGGCAACCTGTTCTACAACCCGTTCCACGCGCTTTCGATCGCGTTCCTCTATGGCTCGGCCCTGCTGTTTGCCATGCACGGTGCGACGATCCTGGCCGTAAGCCGCTTTGGTGGCGACCGCGAACTGGAGCAGATTGCCGACCGGGGCACCGCCACCGAACGAGCCGCCCTGTTCTGGCGCTGGACCATGGGGTTCAACGCCACGATGGAAGGCATTCACCGCTGGGCCTGGTGGTTCGCCGTTCTGACGCCGCTGACCGGCGGCATCGGCATCCTGCTGTCCGGCACCGTTGTCACCGACTGGTACGGCTGGGCGATCGACCACGGCTATGCCCGCTAACCCGCGCAAGGAGACCTGAACAATGGCCAACAATCCGATGTTTGAGGGCAACCCGTCGCGCAAGGAACTGCGCAGCGCCGTGACCGGCCAGATGGCCAAGGGCTTTGGCGCCGCCATGTTCGTGGTGGTCGGGATCGGCGTGGCAATCTGGGTGATGTACCTGCTGGGCACCCTGCTGCCGCCCGAAAGCAAGGAAGCGCCAGATCCGTCTTACGGCTGGCATATCGAACAACCCGTAGCGCACCGCCTGGTGGGCTGAGGGTGATGGGGCGCGCGGTGGTCCCTTCCAAGTTGCGCGCCCTTGAACAGAGGCAGGCGTCAGGCGACGCCAACGCCTGCCTCTTCGCCATCCTGGAGTGACAGCACACTTCAGGATACGGGGCTTCCACCCCGGTTCCCTTCCTGTTGGCGACAGGAAACTGGCGTCGTGCGGGGCACCCCGCACGGCGCCTTTTTATCATAGAGCGCGCGAAAAAGCGCGCCCCGCGTGGGAGAGACTGCCATGACCCGCCCTGATACCCCCCTGCTGGACCGCGTTGCCGGCCCGTCTGACCTGCGCTCGCTGACGGATTCCGAACTGGCAAGCCTGGCGCACGAGCTGCGATCCGAAGTGATTTCCGCAGTGTCAGAGACGGGTGGTCACCTTGGATCCTCGCTTGGCGTGGTCGAGCTGACGGTTGCCATCCATGCCGTGTTCAACACCCCCGCGGACAAGCTGATCTGGGACGTGGGCCACCAGTGTTACCCGCACAAAGTGCTGACCGGACGCCGCGACCGCATGCGCACCCTGCGCCAAAAGGACGGCCTGTCCGGTTTCACCAAACGCGCCGAATCCCCCTACGATCCCTTTGGCGCGGCCCATTCCAGCACCTCGATCAGCGCCGCGCTGGGCTTTACCATCGGGCGCGACATGGGCCAGCCGACGGGCGATGCGATTGCGGTGATCGGCGACGGTTCGATCAGCGCGGGCATGGCCTATGAGGCGCTGAACAACGCGGGCGCCGAGGGGCGCCGGATGTTCGTAATCCTCAACGACAACGAGATGTCCATCGCACCGCCCGTGGGTGCGATGTCGTCCTACCTGTCGCAACTCTACGCCAACGAACCGCTCGCCCAGATGCGCAGCATGGCCGATGATTTCGCCGATGCGATGCCCGGCCCGATGCGCGACGGTTTGCGCCGGGCCAAGGCCCTGGTCACCGGGGCGCACCCGCGCGGCACGCTGTTCGAAGACCTCGGGTTCGAATATGTCGGCCCCATCGACGGGCACGACATGGGACAATTGCTCGCTGTCTTGCGCGCGGCACGCACCAGGTCGACCGGTCCGGTGCTGATCCATTGCTGCACGGTCAAGGGCAAAGGCTACGCCCCCGCTGAAACCAGCGCCGATAAATACCACGGCGTGGCCAAGTTTGACGTGGTCACCGGCCAGCAATCCAAATCCAAGCCCAACGCCCCCTCTTACACGTCGGTGTTCGGACAGGCGCTGACCGACGAGGCCGCGCGCGATCCGTCCATCGTGGCGATCACCGCCGCGATGCCTTCGGGCACCGGGGTCAACATCATGGCCGACCGCTTTCCGGCGCGGGTGTTTGATGTCGGGATCGCCGAACAGCACGGCGTGACCTTTGCCGCCGGGATGGCCGCGACGGGGCTCAAGCCGTTCTGTGCGATCTACTCGTCATTCCTTCAGCGAGGCTATGACCAGATCGTCCACGATGTGGCGCTACAAAACCTGCCCGTGCGGTTCGCGATTGACCGTGCCGGGCTGGTGGGCGCTGATGGCCCCACCCACGCGGGCGCGTTTGATGTGGGCTATCTGGCCGCGCTGCCGAACATGGTGGTGATGGCCGCCGCGGATGAGGCTGACCTGGTGCACATGGTTGCCACCGCCGCCGCGCATGACGACGGCCCCATCGCGTTCCGCTATCCGCGCGGTGCGGGCGTCGGGGCCGAGCTGCCCGAACGGGGCGAGCCTCTTGAAATCGGCAAGGGCCGCGTCATTCAGGAGGGCGAAGACGTCGCGCTGCTGTCCTTTGGCGCGCATCTGGACGAGACTCGCCGCGCCGCCCGCATGCTCGAAGAGCAGGGCCTGTCGGTCACCATCGCCGATGCCCGCTTTGCCAAGCCGCTGGATCACGACCTGATCCGCCAGCTGGCCGCCTCGCACCAGATGCTGATCACGGTCGAACAAGGCTCGGTCGGCGGGTTTGGCGCGATGGTGCTGCACTTCATGGCCGAACAGGGCCTGCTGGATCAGGGGCTGAAGGTGCGCACGATGACGCTGCCCGACCGGTTCATCGATCAGGCGTCGCCGGATGAGATGTACCTCGATGCCGGGCTGACCGCGCAGGACATTGCCCGCACGGCGCTGGATGCGCTGCGTCCCGCCGCCAGCAATGTCACCCAGCTGAAAGGCTAGCGCTCAGTCCAGTTCGGACGCCCAGGGCGGGTTGGCCCCCGCCCGGCTGACCGTGACCGCAGCCACCTGCGCCCCGCGTGCCAGCGCCGCTGACAAAGTATCCTCAGGCAAGTCGGCGATGGCGTCCTTGGTCAGGGCGCTCGCCCCGTGCAGCGCTGACAGAAAGCCTGCGTTGAACGTATCGCCCGCGCCCACCGTGTCGACCACCGTCGCCCGCACGCCCGGCACGCTGACCACGCCGCCCGCGAGATGCGCCTCGGCCCCGTCGGCGCCCTTGGTCATCAGAACGATCTTTGGACCCAGTTCCAAAACGCGCTGGGGGCCTGCGCCGGGATACAGCCATTCCAGATCTTCGTCCGACACCTTCACGATGTCCGACACGGCGATCATGCTTTCGATCCGCGCGCGATAGGCCGCCTCGTCCGTGATGAACCCGGGCCTGATATTCGGATCGATCATCACGGCCTTGCCTGCGGCATGGGCCAGGCACATCTGCGCGTAGACCGACGCCGCCGGTTCGGCACAAAGCGAGATGCCTCCGAAATACAGCGCATCCACTCCGTCCACCGATGGGATGTCAGAAGGGCTGAGCATACGGCCCGCGCTGTTTTCATCCATGAAGGAATAGGTGGCGTGCCCGTCCGTAAGCTCGACAATCGCCAGCGTCGTGGGCCGGTCCGAGATTGCAGCGCGTGACGTGTCCACGCCGCTTGCCTCATGGAACGCCCTAAGCTTGCGGCCAAACACATCCGTGCCAAGCCCCGAGAAAAAGCCGACGGGCGTGCCAAGACGCCCCAAGGCCAGCGCCGTGTTGTACACCGCGCCGCCGGGTAGGGGCAGGAACGCCTCCTCGCCCTCGGCGGTGAGGCGGGGCACCATGTCGATCAACGCTTCTCCGCAACACAGGATCATGTCAGCCATTCCTCGTAATCCGACACCAGCAGATGCAGCGGCGCTTCGTCTTCTTCGACATTGGCGAACCGGCCAATCTCCATCTCGAACACGTTGTCGGTGCGGTCGTCGTTCACTGTGCTGACCTCTCCGATCAGCACGTCGCCCGCCTCACCCCAGAACGCGTGCCAATCGCCGGGCATCAGCGTCACGCTCTCGCCCGGGTCCAGCTTGATCAGGCCGCCGGCCTGCACCGTGCGCGGTGTGCCGTCACAAAAGACGGTCACATCCGTATCCCGGTCAATGCTGCCATCGGGGAGAGAGTTGAACAGCTCGAGCACCAGCTTGCCGCCACCCTTGTTGATGATGTCCTCGGCCTTCACCACGTGGCGGTGCATGGGCGAATACTGGTTCTGGCGGCTGATCATGATCTTTTCGGCGTACATCATGCCGGTCGGCTGGCCCAGATGTTCGGCCGGGCCGTTGCGCACGGTGAACAGGAACAACCCCATCTCGTCGAACTTTTCCTGCCCGTAATCGGTGATGTCCCACCCCATGCCGCGCGCCTTGTGCACGGACATGTCCGCCGCTTTCATCTGGTCGGGCGTCCAATAGGCAAAGGGCGGCATGATATACCCGAACGAGCGGATGAAGGCGTCGCCTTCGCGCAGGATCTCGTTGATGCGTGAGCGTTTCATCGCGCCCTCCCTGTTAGCGGTATCGGGGGGATGCGCGCAGATTTGACCCGAGTCAAGATTGCGGACCTGCGAAACCGCGAAACAACCGCCCTCCACACCGGCGCGGGCCTGCGCTAGCGTGGCGCCATGTTGCACCCGTCGATCACGCTGAAACATCTTGAAACGCTGGTGCGCGTGGCCGAGCTGGGCTCGTTCCGGCGGGCGGCGGATCTGCTCGGCACGACGCAGCCCAACGTGTCGGTCCGCATCGCCGCGCTGGAGGAAGCGCTGGGCACGCCCCTGTTGGTGCGCGGCACCGGTCCAGTGCGGCTGACCGACCGGGGCGCCGCGGTGCGCGATCAGGCCCAGCGCGTGCTGGCCGAGGCTGAGGCGCTGGCCGAC
>JAHDCH010000032.1 GCA_020629995.1 Pseudaestuariivita sp.
GCCGGTCCGGCAGAGGCCTGGCCCGCTGGCCGGGCGGATTTGCCGCGCAGGTCAGCCGCCTGCGCCGGACGCGACGGGTGCAGACCCTGGTGACGCTGGGCCTTGTTTTGCTTGGGCCGATCCTTGCGTTTGCGACGTTCGTGGTGCTGGGTCCGCTGGACCAGAACACGTCCTCCGGCTGGCTGCGCATCGTCATTCTGGCCGATCTTGTCTACATTCTGGTGCTTGCTGCGCTGGTTCTAAGCCGTGTGGCGCGGCTGGTGGCGGCCCGGCGGGCCCAATCGGCCGGCTCGCGCCTGCACTTGCGGCTGACCGGTGTTTTTGCGGTCATGGCCCTGATCCCGACCATCACGGTCGCCGTTTTTGCCACGCTGAGCGTGAACATGGGCCTTGAGGCGTGGTTTTCCGACCGGGTGCGTGACGTGGTCGCCGCCAGCCGCACCGCCGCCGAAAGTTACGAGGCAGATCAAGCCATTGGCCTTGAGGCAGATGCGCGCGCGCTGGCCGGATATGTCACCATCCAGCGCAATCTTCTGGGGTCTGCGGTGTTCGATGACCGGGCGCGACAGATCCTCAGCCAGGGACAAAACCAGATTCAGCGTGGTCTGCGCGAAGCTTTCGTCATCGACCGGGTGGGCGAAATCGTGACCCGCGGCGAACGGTCTTATCTGTTTGACTACGAACGCCCGACAATCGAGCAGATCGCCGAGGCGGGCGCTGGTGTGGCCCTGATCCGTGACTGGGAAAACAATGAATTCCGCGCTCTGGTCCCGATCCGTGGCTACGCGGGCCATTTTCTTTATGTCACGCGGGTGGTCGATGGTGCTTTGCTGGCGCTGCTGGACGAAACCGAAAAGACCGCGCAGTTCTACCAGCAAAAAGAGAGCGAACGGGGCAGGGTGCTGTTTGACTTTGCGCTGCTCTATCTGGGGTTTGCGGTTCTTCTGATCCTGGCGTCCGTGTGGTTGGGGCTATGGTTCGCCGAGCGCCTGTCGCGCCCGGTTGGCCGTCTGACCGGCGCGGCCCAGCAAGTTGGCGCAGGCAATCTGGACGTGCAGGTGTTCGAAGAAGAGGGTGACGACGAAATTGCCCTTTTGTCGCGGTATTTCAACCAGATGACGCGTCAACTTAAAGGGCAGCGTCAGACGCTTCTGGACAATACCGACCAGATCGAACGCCGTCGCCGGCTGTTTGACTCGGTGCTGACATCGGTCACCTCGGGCGTGGTCGGTCTGGATGCGGACGGGCGTGTGACCTTTGTGAACCGGTCTGCGCAGCGCCTGCTGGACTGGGATGACAGCCAGCAATCCGAAGCGCTGGCGCTGGCGGTGCCGGAATTCGGCGCTTTGTTCGAAGCTCTGCGTAACGATCCCGCGGGCACGGTGCAGGACGAAATCAAGGTCAGCCGCGGCGGCAAAATGGAAAACCTGCTGGTGCGCATGGCCTGCAGGATCGGCGCTGACGGGCGCAACGAAGGCTACGTTGTGGCCTTTGACGACGTGACCGATCTGGTCAGCGCGCAGCGGATGGCGGCCTGGGGCGACGTCGCCCGCCGCATCGCGCATGAAATCAAGAACCCGCTCACACCGATCCAATTGTCGGCTGAACGGATCAAGCGCAAGTTCGCCTCGAAGGTGGGTGAGGACAGCGATCAGCTTGAACAGATGACCGGCGTCATCGTGCGCCAAACCAACGATCTGCGGCGCATCGTGGATGAGTTTTCGAAATTCGCCCGGATGCCTGAACCGGTGCTCAAGGTGCACGACCTGGCCGAATTGCTGCAGGGGTCGGTGATGTTGCAGGAAAGCGGGCAGCCTGGCGTGCGCTTTGCCACGGACATCCCGCGTGGTGCGATCATGGCGGATGTGGATGACACGATGATCACCCAGGCCTTCACGAATTTGATGAAGAACGCTGGGGAAGCCACGGAAACTTTTGCAGAAAAGCGTGATGAAGATGGCTACCAGCCCGAGGTGCGCGTGACCTGCCAGACTGAAGACGACCACGTCAAGATCGTGATCGCTGACAACGGTATCGGCCTGCCCGAAGACCGCGCACGGCTGTTCGAGCCATACGTGACCACCCGTGACAAGGGCACCGGCCTTGGCCTGCCCATCGTCAAGAAAATCATCGAAGAACACGGCGGGACATTGCATCTGGACGATGCGCCCGTCTTTGAGGGATCCACGCACAGGGGCGCAGCGGCGATCATCCGCCTGCCTCTGGCGGAGGCAAAAGGGCCCGGCAGTGCCCAGCAACAAAAAGAAGAAAAAGGTGTGAGGACAGAGACATGAGCGACATTCTTATCGTTGATGACGAACGCGATATCCGAGAGCTGATTTCGGATATTCTCGAGGACGAAGGGTTCACGACACGGCTCGCCGGCAATTCGGACGAGTGCATGAACGCGATCAACGCCGAGCCGCCGGCGCTGCTGATCCTTGATATCTGGCTGAAGGACAGCCGGATGGACGGGATCGACATCCTCAAGACAGTCAAACGCGACAACCCGGGCGTGCCCGTAGTGATCATCTCGGGGCACGGCAATATCGAGATCGCCGTCGCCGCGATCAAGCAGGGCGCTTACGACTTCATCGAAAAGCCGTTCAACATCGACCAGCTTTTGGTGGTGATCCGCCGCGCGATGGAAACCAGCCGCCTGCGCCGCGAAAATCAGCAGCTCAAACGCCGCGACGTGACTGCGAGCGAGATGATCGGCGAAAGCGCCGCGTTCCGCATGCTGGTCAGCCATCTGGACAAGGTCACCAAGTCCAACGGGCGGGTGATGCTGTCCGGCCCTGCAGGTGCGGGCAAGGAAATCGCGGCGCGGTATATCCACGCGAACTCGGGCCGCAAGGACGCGCCTTTTATCACCGTGAACTGCGCCAGCATCGAACCCGACACGATGGAAGAGGTGCTGTTTGGCCGCGAAGGCGGCGAGCGCGGGGTCGAGCCGGGCCTTCTGGAACAGGCCCATGGCGGGGTGATCTACTTTGACGAGGTCGCTGATATGCCGCTTGGCACCCAGTCCAAGATCCTGCGTGTGCTGGTCGATCAGCAATTCACCCGTGTCGGCGGGACCGACAAGGTGCGCGTCGATCTGCGCGTGATTTCCTCGACCAACCGCGATCTGCAGGCCGCAATTTCCGAAGGCAGCCTGCGGCGCGAGCTCTATCACCGCCTGAACGTGGTGCCGATCACTGTGCCCAGCCTTGAGGACCGGCGCGAGGATATCCCGCTGCTTGCGCGCTATTTCGTGGATCATTGCCACAAGACCCAAGGCTTGCCGCAGCGCGATCTGGCCGAAGACGCAGTGGCCCTGATGCAGACGATGATCTGGCCGGGCAATGTGCGCCAGCTCAAGAACCTCGTCGAACGCGTGCTGATCCTCGGTGATGACACAGGCCCGATCGAAGCGCGCGAGCTGCCGCAAGAGACCGAAACGCCCACCGAAGATGGCCGCGTTGTGCTGGCGGGTGCGCTGGCAACGTTGCCGCTGCGCGAAGCGCGTGAAGCCTTCGAGCGGGAATACCTGCTGACCCAGATCAACCGCTTTGGCGGCAACATCTCACGGACTGCGAACTTTGTGGGGATGGAGCGGTCGGCGCTGCACCGCAAGCTCAAGTCGCTGGGCGTGGTCACCACCGCGAAATCCGGCGCACGGATCGCCCGGGTCGAAGAAGAAGAGCGCCGGGCCGGTTAGCTGCCCGGTCCCGGCGTCGAGGCCGGGCCCGAGGATGCGTAGGGTGGGCGTGACAGCCCACCTGCCGCCGGGTCAGCGGCGCGCGGGTCGTTGACCTCTTTCGCGCCGTCTGCCATTCCAAATGCGTCAACGCATGTGCCGGAGGCGCGAGCATGAAGGTCATCATCTGCGGTGCCGGCCAGGTTGGATGGCAAATCGCGCGTCACCTGTCGGGCGAGCGCAACGATGTCACCGTCGTCGACAACAATCCCGATCTGGTGCACCGCGCGACGGACACTCTGGATGTGCAGGGCATCACCGGCTTTGCCAGCTATCCCGACATCCTGCAGCGCGCGGGCGCGCGGGATGCGGACATGATCATCGCCGCCACCCATTCGGACGAGGTCAACATGGTCACCTGTCAGGTGGCCCATTCGATCTTTGAAATCCCGCGCAAGATCGCGCGTTTGCGGGCGCAAAGCTATCTGACGGCGATCTATTCCGATCTTTACCGGCGCGAACACATGCCCATTGACGTTGTCATCAGCCCCGAACGCGAGGTTGCCGCCGCGGCCCTGCGCCGGCTGAGCGTGCCGGCGGCCTTTGACACCGAACAATTCCTGGACGGGCGGGCGCAGCTGCTGGGGCTGACCATCGACGACGACTGCCCCATCGTGAACACGCCCCTGCGCCAGCTGAACGACCTGTTCAGCACGCTGCGCGCCATTGTCGTGGGTATCCGCCGGGAAGGCCGCCTTTTTGCGCCCGAACCCCGCGACCAGCTGTTTGCGGGGGACGCGGCCTATCTTGTGACCCATGTGGACGACGTCGCGCGCACGCTGGAAATCTTCGGCAAGCCGCACGAGAGGCAGGAACGCGTTGTCCTGATCGGAGGCGGCAACGTGGGCCTTGCGGTCGCAACCGAGCTTGAAGGCCGGTCGGACCGCATCCGCGCCAAGGTGATCGAACGCAGCCGCCCCATCGCGGAACACGCCGCCGATGCGCTGGAACGGACCATCGTGTTGAACGGCGATGGCCTTGATATTTCGCTGCTGCAAGAGGCCAACATCGCCCGCGCCGACGCGGTCCTGGCGGTTACCGATGATGACAAGGTCAACCTGCTGGCATCGGTCCGCGCCAAGGCGCTTGGGTGCAAGATGGCCATTGCTCTGGTCAACGACCCGACGCTGACCCCGATGATGGAGGCGCTTGGCATCGACGCCTACATCAACCCGCGCGCCACCACGGTCAGCTCGATCCTGCGCCACATCCGGCACGGCCGCGTGCGGGCGCTGTATTCCATCGGCGATGCCGAGGCCGAGGTGATCGAGGCCGAAGTCCTGTCGACCTCGCCGATCTCGGGGCAGCTGATCCGCGACATCAGCTTTCCCGAAGGCGTGCTGGTCGGCGCGATCCGCAAACAGGGCAAGGATGGATTGCCTGGCGATGTGATCAAACCCGTCGGCGGCACCCGGATCGAAGAGGGGGACGTGATCGTCCTGTTCACCATGGCGGCTGATGTGCCCGAGGTCGAACGCCTCTTCCAGGTGTCGATCGACTTTTTCTGATGGCGCGGCGCTGATGGCAACGACCCGTCTGGCCAACTGGGTTCTGCAGGTGCCGTTCTTTCTGGTGCTGGCGGGGCTGACGTGCCTCGCGATGCTGATCCCGGCGGTGCATGCGGCCTGGGTTCAGGATCACCTTGCGGCGCGCACTTTCCTTTATGCGGCAATCCTCGGCGGCACGATGACCCTGCTGGTGGCGCTGGCCGTTGGCGCGCGCCCTCGGTCGCGCCGGGGGCTGGATCAGCTTTTGGCCTTGCTGGGCGCCTATGTCGCGCTGCCGGTCCTGATGGCGGTGCCGTTCTACGAGACCCTGCGCACAACGTCCTTCTTCAATGCCTATGTCGAGATGGTGTCGTGTTTCACCACCACCGGTGCGCCGCTGTTCGCGCCCGACCGCCTGAGCCCTTCTCTGCACCTGTGGCGCGGGCTGGTGGCCTGGATGGGAGGTTTGCTGATCTGGGTTGCGGCCGCCGCGATCCTGGCGCCGCGGCACCTGGGCGGGTTCGAGGTGACAACCTCGGCCGAACCGGGGCAGGGGCTGATCGGTGTCGGCTACGAGCGCCGCGCCACGACCGCCACGCGGCTTGTGCGGGTCGCGTCCCGCCTGTTGCCGGTCTATGGCGGCCTGACACTGGGTCTTTGGGCCTGTCTTGTTGCGGTGGGTGATCCGGCCTTGCCGGCGCTGATCCACGCCATGTCCACGCTGTCGACATCTGGCATCTCGGCGATTGGCGGTCTGGCGCAGGCGCCATCGGGTGGCGCGGGCGAGCTGCTGATCGCCTGCTTTTTGCTCTTTGCCCTGTCGCGGCTGACCTTTTCATCGGACACCGTGACGGGCACCCGCGAGGGGCTGCTGCGCGATCCCGAATTCCGGCTTGGCTGCGCGCTGGTTCTGGCGGTGACGCTGTTCCTGTTCGCACGTCACTGGATCGGCGCTTACGAAGTTGCGTCGGTCACCAACCTGTCTGGCGCGGTTGCGGCGCTGTGGGGTGGTTTGTTCACCGTTCTGTCTTTCCTGACGACCACCGGGTTCGAAAGCGGAGACTGGTTTGCCGCCCAGGCGTGGTCGGCGCTGCCCGGTGCCGGCATCCTGCTGATGGGCTTGGCGCTGGTTGGTGGCGGCGTGGCCACCACCGCCGGCGGGGTCAAGCTGTTGCGGGTCTTTGTGCTGTACCGGCACGGACGGCGCGAGGTTGCGCGTCTGGTGCATCCGTCGATGGTGGGGGCTGCCATGGGCCAGTCGCGCCGCATCCGGCGTCACGGCGCCTTTATCGCCTTTGTCTTTTTCATGCTGTTCGCGCTGTCGCTTGCGGTGACGGTGATCGCTTTGGCGGCGGCGGGGCTGAACTTTGACGCGGCCCTGGTCGTGGCGATCTCGGGGCTGACCACCACGGGCCCGCTGGTCACCGCCGCGTCTGAAACACCCGTGGCGCTCAGCCAGCTTGGCGTGCCCGCAAAGCTTATTTTTTCAGCAGCCATGGTGGTGGGGCGGCTCGAGACGTTGGCCATCATCGCGCTGCTCACGCCGGAATTGTGGCGCAACTGACACCAACACCCCCGACACGCGGTCCGAGGCGCGAAATCCTGCACTTGGGGGGTGGCACTTTTTAAAACGTGCCGACATACTGGCCTCCGGATACGAGGGTGCCCTTCCGGGCCGCACAAAAACAAAGGCTACAGAACCAATGGCTTCGGACCGTCAAAACCTGCAGGACGCGTTTCTCAACCACGTCCGCAAAACCAAGGTGCCTGTCACTGTCTTCCTGATCAATGGTGTCAAATTGCAAGGCGTGATCACGTGGTTTGACAACTTTTGCGTGCTTTTGCGCCGTGATGGCCAATCGCAGCTTGTCTACAAGCACGCGATTTCGACCATCATGCCGTCCCAGCCGATCAACCTGTACGAAGGTGAAGGCGAGAATTGAGCCGAACCGGTCCGCAGGACACCGCCCGCAAAGCCACGCGCGCCTGGGTTCTGCATCCTGACATAACGTCCGAACGCCGCCCTCGTGAGGCGGCGCTCGCGCTTGAAGAGGCCGTGTCGCTGGCCCATGCGCTGCCCGACCTGCAGGTCGTGGGGCAGGGCGTCGTGCGCCTGCCGCGCGCCCAGCCGGGCCGCCTGTTCGGATCAGGCAAGATCGCCGAGCTGCACGATCTGTTTGAAAGCGAAGAGATTGACCTTGTCCTGATCGACGGGCCGGTCACGCCCGTCCAGCAGCGCAACCTCGAAAAGGATTGGGGCGTCAAACTGCTCGACCGGACGGGGCTGATCCTTGAAATTTTCAGTGACCGCGCCGCCACCCGCGAAGGCGTGCTGCAGGTCGAGATGGCCGCGCTCAGCTACCAGCGCACCCGTCTGGTGCGCGCCTGGACCCACCTCGAACGGCAGCGCGGGGGCCTCGGCTTTGTGGGTGGCCCGGGTGAGACGCAGATCGAGGCGGACCGCCGCGCCATCGACGAACAACTGGTGCGCTTGCGCCGGCAGCTGGACAAGGTGGTCAAGACGCGCGACCTGCACCGGCAGGCCCGCGCCAAGGTGCCCTATCCGATCGTCGCGCTGGTGGGGTACACCAACGCGGGCAAATCGACGCTGTTCAACCGCCTGACCGGGGCCGATGTGATGGCCAAGGACATGCTTTTTGCCACGCTCGACCCCACGATGCGGGGCGTGACGCTGCCTAACGGAGTCGAGGTGATCCTGTCGGATACCGTAGGGTTCATCAGTGATCTTCCCACCGAACTGGTTGCCGCCTTTCGCGCCACGCTCGAAGAGGTGCTGGCCGCCGATCTGATCCTGCATGTGCGCGACATCTCGCACCCCGAAACCGAGGCGCAGGCCGATGATGTGGCCGCGATCCTGACCTCTCTGGGCGTCACCGAAGACCGCGCGCAGCTGGAAATCTGGAACAAGCTGGACCGTCTGGCCCCGGAAGACCGCGAGGCGGCCGAGGCCCGCGCCGCCCGCGAGGACCAGACCCATCTGGTGTCCGCGCTGACCGGCGCAGGCATGGAGCCGTTGCTGGATGCGATCAAGGCGGCGCTGACCGCAGACACGACGACGCAGACGCTGTCACTGGGGTTCGAAGCGGGCCGCGCCCGTGCCTGGCTGTACGATCAGGGCGTTGTCGAGGGCGAGAGCCAGACCGAAACCGGCCTGACTTTGCAGCTGCGCTGGACGGCCAAGCAGGCCGCGCAATATGAGGCGACGTTCGGCGCCGCCTAAAGCGGCCGGATCTTGAGCCGGGTGATCCGATTTGCCTGTTTGGCCAGCACTTCGAACCGGAACCCGTGGAACGAAAAGACCTGGCCTTGTGCCGGGATGGCCTGCGCTTCGTGGATGACCAGACCGGCAACGGTGTTGGCCTCTTCGTCGGGCAGGGACCAGTCGCAGGCGCGGTTCAGGTCGCGGATCGTCATCGCGCCGTCCACCAGGAAATGCCCGTCGTCGCTGCGCGCGACTTCATCTTCACCGCCGGCGTCGAATTCGTCGGTGATCTCGCCCACGATTTCTTCAAGGATGTCTTCCAGCGTGATCAGGCCCTGAAGCGCGCCGTATTCGTCCACCACCAGCGCGAAATGCGTGTGCCGGCGCAGGAACTGGCGCATCTGGTCGTCCAGCGTTGTGGTCTCGGGGACAAAATAGGGGTCCATCATCACATCGTTCAGGTCGAACCCGTCCAGCGCCGCTTCATTCGGCACGCCGCCTTCGATCAGCTTGTACATGCCGCGCAGCAGGTCCTTGGCATGGACCATGCCGATGATGTTCTCGGGGTCATCGCGAAAGACGGGCAGGCGGGTGTGGCGCGATTCAAGGCATTGGGTCAGGATGTCGAGCGGCGTGTTGGCCGCATCGATCATCTCGATCTTCGAGCGGTGCAGCATGATTTCCTCGACCGTGCGGTCGCCCAGATCCAGCGCGCCCAGGATACGGTCGCGGTCTTCCTTTTCGACCACGCCTTCTGAGTGGCCGAGGTTCAGCGCGCCTTCGATCTCTTCGCGAACGGCAAGGATGTGGCTGTCCGGGTCGATCTGAACGCCAAAGATGCGCAGCACCAGACGGACCAGCCAGCGCACCGCGCTGACAATCGGGGCAAAGATGGTGACGACAAAGGCGATGGGCGCCGACACCAGCGCGGCGGCGCGTTCGGCATTGGTGATGGCATAGGTCTTGGGCAGCACTTCGGCGAAGATCAGAACAAGAAGCGTCATCACCAGCGTCGCCAGCGCCACACCGGATTCACCCAGCATGCGCGTCATCAGCGCTGTCGCTAGCGAAGTCGCCAGGATGTTGACCAGGTTGTTGCCCAAAAGGACCGATCCGATCAGGCGTTCGTTGTCTTCGGTGATCTTCAGTGCGCGGGTCGCGCCCGCATCGCCCTTGTCGGCGCGGGCCCGCAGCTTTCCGCGCGATGCCGCCGTCAGCGCGGTTTCCGAGCCTGAGAAAAAGCCAGACATGACCAGCAGAAACAGGATCGCACCCGCGGTAATCCAGAACGCAGAATCAAGACTTGGTGACACGGGGTCCATCGTTGTTGCCTTTTTGTGAACTCCCCGTCTTATGGGAGTGCGGGCAGCCTCGATCAAGAGGCCGAACGAAGGAGATCGTGATGAAACAGCAGGATCTGGGCGCTTTGGACGGGCCGGTTTTGCTGTATGGCGGGCCCTATTCCAACGCGCAGGCCACCAAGGCGCTTTTGGCCGAGGCCGCGCGCCGAGATATTCCGCCCACGCAGCGCATCTGTACCGGAGACATCGTGGCCTATTGCGGCGCGCCGGTGCAGACGGTGGCGCAGGTGCGCGCCGAGGGCGGCGCGGTGCTGGCCGGCAATTGCGAGACGCAGCTGGCCGAAGGCGCGGACACCTGCGGCTGCGGGTTCGAGGATGGCACGACCTGCGATCGCCTGTCGGCGGCCTGGTATGCCTTTGCCGATGCGCAAATCGGGGCAGAGGATCGCGCCTGGATGGCTGCCTTACCCGATGTGCTGACCTTCACTCATCAGGGCCAGCGCGCGGCGGTGATCCATGGCGGCGTCACGGATGTTGCGCGTTTCCTGTTCGAAACTTCGCCCGAAGCCGCTTTTGCCCAAGAGGTATCGGCGCTGCGGGCGGCGGTGGGTGCGGTTGATCTGGTGATCGCGGGCCATTCGGGGATGCCGTTTGTGCGCGAGGTCGAAGGCCTGCGCTGGATCAATGCGGGCGCAATCGGCATGCCGCCCAATGACGGCGAGCCGCAGACGCGCTTTGCCGTGCTGGCAGACGGCGCGGTCACCTTTCACAAGCTGAGTTATGACATCGCCAGCGCCCATGCCGACATGCTCAACGCAGGCCTGACCCAAGGCTATCACAACGCGCTACGGTCCGGGTGGTGGCCGTCCGAGGACGTGCTGCCCGCTGATCTGCGGCGCGGCGCAGAGGCGGTCTAGCTGCCTTTGGTTTCGGCCAGCGGGTGATGATCCAGCACCAGATCCCTCAGCCGGTCTTCCAGTACATGCGTGTAGATTTCTGTCGTCGACACATCCGCGTGGCCCAGCAGCGTCTGGATCACGCGCAGATCGGCGCCCCCGGCCAGAAGATGCGTTGCAAAGGCATGGCGCAGCGTGTGCGGGGTCACCGCATCCGGCGAGACACCCGCCGCAACGGCCAGTTCCTTGATCAGCAGGTAAAAGCGGTGGCGCGTCAGGTGTCCGTCCTTGCCGCGCGAGGGAAAGAGGAACAGCGAGGCAGGTTTGCCCTTCTTGCGCTGCGCCTCTTCGGCTGCATCGCGCAGGTCCAGCCACGCAGCCATGGCCGCGCGTGCATCGGGCGACAGGGGCACGATACGCTCCTTGTCGCCTTTCCCGCGGATCAGCAACAGCTGCGGATCGCCTCGCGCTGCCGCCACGGGCAGCGACACAAGCTCGGTCACGCGCATGCCGGTGGCGTAAAGAACCTGCATCAGGCAGGTGTTGCGCGCACGGTCTGCTGGGCTGCGCCCGTGGGTTTCTGCGGCGACCATCAGCGCATCCACCTCGGCCACGCTCAGCGTTTTGGGCAAGCGCTTGTCGCGGCCCGGGCCAGCGATCTGCACGGCGGGATTGTCCGATCGCCAGCCTTCTTCGAAGGCAAAACGGTACAGCTGCTTGATGGCGGACAGGCGCCGCGCGCGGGTTGAGCGGGCCAGTCCTTGCGCGTCGCAGGCCACCAGATACGCCTCGACATCGGCGCGGGTGACGGCGTCAAAGCCTTTGTCCTGCAGCCAATCGGCAAAATCCTTGAGGTCGCGCCCATAGGCCAGCTGCGTGTTGGTGGCCGCGCCCAGTTCGGCCGCCTGCGCCTCAAGGAAGCCCGAAATCCATAGATGCGCCGCGCCCGGCCCTGCCATCAGGCCCCCCGATCCAGCAACAACAGCTCGAGCCCCGCGCGCCGCGCCACATCCTCGAGCCCGACGGCGCGGAAGGTGGCGATGGCGTCTGCGGCTTCGCGCGGATCGCCTGTCTGACCGGCAAGATACAGCGCTGCGGCCCGCAGGATCACTTCGCCCAGCTTGTTTTCAATGCGCAGCTGTTCCAGGGCCGTTGGCAGGGCAGGGGCCGAAAATCCACGCGCGATTGCGGTCTCGAGCGGTGTCTTGGCCGCGGCGCGCATTGCGTCTGCCTCGCCGCGGGCCAGAGCGGCGGCAAAGCTGCGCTCGCCCGTGCGCAATTGCGCGGCGGCGGATTCGTACGCGCCCGACAAAAGACCGATGGTGATGGCCGTGTCGCGTGCCGCCCCTGTCAGCCCGGCATTCAGCAGCCTTGGGGCGGCGTGCCGCGCCAGTGCGCCATCCAGTCGAACCGCCTGCATCAGCGGCCACAGACGCTCCAGCGCGCGGGCGGTGCCCGCATCATCTCCGTCATCCAGCGCACGGTCCAGTGCTTGCGCGCCCTTGACCCGTTCCCACAAGCCACCCGATGCAGAGGCCTGCCGCTCGGCATAGATGCCAAACAGACGCGCGGGATCAATCGCGCCAAGCGCGCTCAGCCGTTCGGCAGCCTCAATTTGCGCGCGCCAGCCTGCGTCTCCGCCCAGATCCCGCACCGCGTGTCCCGGGGGCAGATCGGCAGGGGCGATGGGTTCTCCCAAAGCTTCGTACAGGCGCACATCCAGCGGGCTGGGGCGACGCGGCACCGGCGGAGGGGCCAGCTCTTCGGCCAGTTCGGGGCTGAGAAACAGCGCCAGCAGATCGGCCTCGCGCTCGCCAAGCGCACCAAGAAAGGCGGCGCTTTCGAGAGTGGTGGCCGCGGCCTGCCAATCGCCGGCGCGCGCCAGACAAAAGATGCGCGCGGGATAGCCCGGAGCCAGATGCGGCGCGGCGGCCAGCCGTTCGCAGGCCGCATCGGTCTGATCGGTCAGCAGCGCCAGATCAAAATAGGTGGCAAAGGCGGCAGGCGTGTCCGGCCCTGCGCGCAGCGTCAGCTCGAGCGCCTGATCAACCGCGCCAAGCGCGGCCAGCTTGCCCGCCCGCAAGCTCAGAAAATCGCCCGGAGCGTCAACCCCAAGCGGCGCGTCCGCCTCGGCCAGCAACATTTGCAGCATCAGGCGCTGGATGACGGGGCTTGTGCTGGGATCAAGCGCCGAGATCAGGGGCGCAAGCGTGCCCATCCCCGAGCCGCGCCACAAATCCAGCGGAAATCCGGTGACACTTGGCGGCAGCAGGCCCGCCGCATCGGGCGAGGCCGCCCCCAGCGGCGTCACGCGTACCTCTGGACGCGCGGCCCCTTCTGTCACCGGTGGCTCGGGCTTTTGGGGTCGGGCAGCGGGCGTCACCGGAGAGCTGGGCGCCACGGGCGGTTGCGCCAGCCAGTCGATCACCGCAAGCGGTGCGCCGGTGTCATCCTCGCCCTGTGCCTGGACCGCGGGCGCGCAGGCCAGGGCACCTGCAACGAGCGCTGCCAGACAGGCGCGATTATTCAAGATCCAGCGAAACCGGAATGCGCACTTCACTTTTCTCTGCCGAAAAATCGGCCCCCACAAACGGCCCGATATAGGCATAGGTGACCAGCGCCACGAATCCCACAAGGGCAAGATAAATCAGCCATTTCAGTATCCGGCCCATGTGTCGCCGCGCCTTTGTGCCTGCCTTTTGCCTGCTTTTATATATGGCCTTTTCACCAAGTTCACGTCATTCAAGGAGCAACAACGAAATTTGGGCAAGGCATGGCCGAGCAACAGGCAGACGCATCTCCGCGCTACAGGCTGCACAAGACCGTTGCGCTGGTGGGAATGATGGGTGCAGGCAAGACCGCCGTGGGGCGGGCTTTGGCCGCGCGGCTGGATGTGCCGTTCCTCGATTCTGATGCCGAAATCGAAGCGGCCGCTGATCGCACCATCGCGGAAATCTTTGAACGCGACGGCGAGCCGTTCTTTCGGATGCGCGAATACGAGGTGATCTCGCGCCTTGTGCAGCGCGAGCGCTGCATCCTGTCCACGGGCGGCGGCGCCTTCCTTGCCGAGAGGGTGCGCCGCGCGATTGCGGCCGAAGGCGTGTCGCTTTGGCTGGATGCGGATCTTGATCTGCTCTGGTCGCGGGTGCGCCACCGCGACACGCGCCCTTTGCTGCGCACGGACGACCCCAAGGCGACGCTGACATCGATATTTGACGCGCGCGTGCCGACCTATGCGATGGCCGAACTGAGCGTGAAGGCCCATCCGGACTACGCGATCGAGGACATGGTCAGCCGGGTTGTCGAAACCCTGCTGACCCGGCCCGACGTGCTTGAGGAGCTTTGAATGCAGACGGTTCACGTACCTTTGGACGGGCGCGCCTATGACATCCATATCGGCCCCGGCCTGATGTCCGAGGCGGGCGCGCTGCTGGCGCCAGTGCTGAAACGCAAGCGCGCGGCGATCATCACCGACGCAACCGTCGCCCCGTTGCACCTGAAAGCTCTGACCGCGGCGCTGGCCCGGGACGGGATTGCGCACAGCGCCCTGACCTTGCCCGCGGGCGAGGCGACCAAAGGCTGGGCGCATCTCAGCGAGGCGGTTGAATGGCTGCTGGCCGAAAGGATCGAACGCAACGACGTGGTCATCGCGCTTGGGGGCGGTGTGATCGGCGATCTTGTCGGTTTTGCTGCGGCGATCCTGCGCCGGGGCGTGGCCTGCGTGCAGATCCCCACAACCTTGCTGGCACAGGTTGACAGCAGCGTGGGCGGCAAAACTGCGATCAACTCGCCCCACGGCAAGAATTTGATCGGTGCGTTTCACCAGCCGGCGCTGGTGCTGGCCGATTTGTCGGTGCTGGACACGCTGACGCGGCGCGATTTCCTTGCCGGTTATGGAGAAGTGGCAAAATACGGGATGCTGGGCGATGCCGATTTCTTTGCCTGGCTGGAACAGAACGGCCCGGCCATGGCGCGCGGAGATGTGGATGCCCGTGCCTATGCCGTGCGCCGGTCGTGCGAGATGAAAGCCGACATCGTGTGCCGGGACGAGACCGAGCAGGGCGACCGCGCGCTTTTGAACCTTGGGCACACGTTCTGCCATGCTCTTGAGGCGGCAACCGGCTATTCCGACCGCTTGCTGCATGGCGAAGGCGTGGCCATCGGCTGCGCCCTGGCGTTTGATTTGTCGGCCCGGCTTGGCTTGTGCCCGCAAGAAGCGCCAAGCCGGGTGGCCGCGCACCTGTCAGCGATGGGGATGAAATCGGCGCTGCGCGATATTCCCGGAGACCTGCCGGACGCGGACGCGCTGCTGGACCTGATGGCACAGGACAAAAAGGTGATCGACGGACGGATGCGCTATATCCTCGCGCGGGATATCGGCACAGCCTTTGTGGCCTCTGACGTCCCCGCCGACGCGGTGCGCGCCGTGCTGAGTGACGCTTTGGCAGCCCGCTGATGCAAAACGCCCCGCACTGGGCGGGGCGTTTGTGATCTCAGAACGGGATTTCGTCGTCCATGTCGCGTGACGGGGCCGGGGAGCCACGGCCGCCACCACCGCCGGACGGACCGCTATCATAATCGCCATAGGGATCGCCCTGAATCTGGCCGCCGCCACCGCCGCCATATCCGCCGCCGCCGCCGCCGCCGCCACCGTCGCGGCCGTCAAGGAAGGTCATTTCTCCGGCATAGGGGCGCAGCACGACTTCGGTGGAATAGCGATCCTGCCCGGACTGGTCCTGCCATTTGCGGGTTTCCAGCTTGCCCTCGATGTACACTTTCGAGCCCTTGCGCAGGTATTGCTCGGCCAGACGGGCGAGATTTTCGTTGAAGATCGCCACCGAATGCCATTCGGTCCGCTCGCGCCGTTCACCGGTGTTGCGGTCTTTCCAGTTTTCGGATGTCGCGATGCGCAGGTTGCACACCTTGCCGCCGTTCTGGAAGGTGCGCACCTCGGGATCGCGCCCGAGATTGCCAATCAGGATCACCTTGTTGACCGAGCCTGCCATATTCGTCCCCCTCAGGTTTCTTGTGCCCCGCATCGAATCCCGCGGGCCTCCTTGTCTATCCCGTTCCTTGGTTAACAGGCAATGAACCGCGCATGGTTCGGGGCCTCAAACATGATTTCTTAACCAAAAGGGTGTTCATGAACGCCATAGCGTCTATAACGTTCCAAAAGAAAAAACGGTGTGAGGCTGACATGCGGAAAATCGCAGTAGCTTTGAGTGTGGCCGGAGCGGTGCTGGCCAATGGTGCGATGGCCGAGTCGGTGTCGTCTCAATCGCGCATTCTTCTGTTCAAATCGCAGACGAAGCTGCTCGATAATCGGGCGCGTCAGCAATACAACAGTTCGGTCCGCCTGCAGCCGCCCAAGGTGGTGACACCCACCAAATGGGATGTGGAGCCGGGCTTTGGCAAGAAATACACAGGCAAATACCGCGGGTTGTACCTGCCCATGGCCCGTGCGGCGGCCCGCCGCCACG
>JAHDCH010000370.1 GCA_020629995.1 Pseudaestuariivita sp.
CGTCATGTGAATGTCGAGATCGAGACCCGGTCCGAATTGTGCATGGGCATGACCGTGGCCGATTGGTGGCGCGTCACGGGCCGCACGCCCAACGCGATGTTCATGGGCGATATCGACGCCGACGGGTTCTTTGACCTGCTGACAGAAAGGCTTGCCACATTATGAGCGCACAGCTGCACATGGCGCGCGCCGACGATCTGTCGCGCATTCTGCCGCTGGTCGAGGCGTTTCACGCCGAAACGGGAATCACCAGCACCCCGGAAAGCCGCGAGGCCGGGATTGCGCCGCTGCTGTCGCCCGAAGAAAACGGGCCGGCGCTGGGGGCCGTCTATCTGCTGGGTCCGACGCGTGCGCCGATGGGGTACATCGTCGTGACGTTTGGATGGTCGGTGGAATTTGGCGGCATGGACTGCTTTCTGGACGAAATCTTTCTGCGCCCCACGGTGCGCGGCCGCGGCATCGCCTTCGAAGCGATCCAGGATCTGTGCAAGGCGCTGGCCGCCGGAGGCGTGCGGGCGATGCATCTCGAGGTTGACCGCGAAGATACCCGTGTGCAGCGGCTTTATACCCGGGCGCGCTTTGCCCCGCGCGACCGGTACACGATGATGACCCGCGTTCTGTGACGTGCGGGTGACGCGCCGCGATTTGAGCCCGCCGTCTGTTGCATGGCGACTGACGACACCTACCTGCATTCCATGACCCAAGCGCCCCGTTTCGACAATTCCTTCGCCGCACTGCCAGAGGCGTTCTACACCCGGCAACCCGCGCGCCCCGTGCGCGCACCCGAGCTTTTTGCCTGGAACGCGCCGCTGGCCGCCGAACTGGGGCTCGAGGAGCAAACCAACCGGGCAGAGATCTTTGGCGGCAACCTGACACCCACCTGGGCCGCCCCACTGGCGCAGCTGTACGCAGGACATCAGTTCGGCAATTTCAATCCCCAACTGGGCGACGGGCGCGCGCTGCTGCTGGGCGAAGTGATCGGCAGCACAGGCCAAAGGCGCGACATCCAGCTGAAAGGCTCGGGGCCCACCCCCTATTCGCGCAATGGGGACGGGCGCGCAGCATTGGGGCCCGTCCTGCGCGAATACCTGATGAGCGAGGCGATGCATGCGCTTGGCGTGCCCACCACGCGCGCGTTGGCCATCGTGACCACGGGCGAGCGCGTGCAACGCGAAACCGCGCAGCCCGGCGCCGTGCTGACCCGCGTGGCCGCCAGCCATCTGCGCGTCGGCACGTTCCAGATCTTTGCCGCCCGGCGGCAGCTGACCGAGTTGCAGACACTTTATGACTACGCCGTGGCGCGCCATCACCCGGATGCGAAGGATCCGCTGGACTTTCTGAACGCTGTCATCGCGGCACAGGCAGACCTTGTGGCGCAATGGCTGTCGCTTGGCTTCATCCACGGCGTGATGAATACCGACAATTGCACCATCTCGGGCGAGACGATTGACTATGGCCCCTGCGCCATGATGGACACCTACCACCCCGACACGGTCTACAGTTCAATCGATCAGTTCGGGCGCTATGCCTACAGCAATCAGGCGCATGTCATCGTGTGGAACATGGCTCAGCTGGCGACTGCGCTCGTCCCGCTGATGCCGGACACCGACGCGGCGATCACCGCCTTCACCGAAGCAGTCCACGCCATGCCCGCCCGCATCGAGGCGGCGCGTATCCGGGCCTTTGGCCGCAAGATCGGCATCGCCAAGGCAAGCCTTGAGGATGCTCCGCTGATCGACGACCTGCTGTCCCGTATGGCCGGGGGCCAAGCCGATTTCACCAACACGTTCCGCGCGCTTGGCACAGCTGAGGCAAAAGATCAGTTTCTTGATCCAAGCTCTTATCAAGACTGGGAAAAAGGCTGGCGTGCGCGGATCGTCTCCGAGACGGAACCCGAGGCGCTGATGGCACGCAGCAATCCTGCAATCATCCCCCGCAATCACCGTGTCGAACAGGCCATCCAGGCCGCCTATTCCGGCGATCGCGCGCCCTTTGACGCGCTGCATGCGGCGCTGGCCGCCCCCTATGCCGCGCCATCCGATCCCGCTCTCACCCGCCCGCCGACCGCAGACGAAGTCGTCCCGCGTACCTTCTGCGGCACCTGAGCCGAGCCGCTTGGCCTGACCGCCCGCCCGTGATACCCCGCGCCCTAGGCCGGAAAAGGGGCGCGCCATGAACATCCTTCAGATCACCTCGCTGCTGATCGTCCTTGCCGGTGTGTTCGGCGCCATCAATTACCTGTTCCTGAAACTGCCCTCGGCCATCGGCATCCTTGTCGTGGCGCTGATCGCATCCTTCGGGATCATGGGGCTGGATCTTGTGTTCCCAGCCCTTGGGATGGCCGACACGATGCGCAGTGCGGTTCTGGGGATCGAATTCTCTGACGCCCTTCTTGAAGGGATGCTGGGCCTTTTGCTGTTCGCCGGCGCGCTGCATGTCAAACTGAGCGATCTGCGCCGCGAATGGGCCGTTGTCCTGTTGATGGCAACGATTGGTGTGGCCCTGTCGACGGCGATCGTCGGGTTCGCCTTCAGCTGGATCACCGGCATGCCGCTCC
>JAHDCH010000371.1 GCA_020629995.1 Pseudaestuariivita sp.
GGATCAGCCCGCGCGCATGGCGGTGAAACAGCGTGGTGTTGAGCGATTCTTCCAAGGCGCGGATCTGCCGCGAGACCGCCGATTGCGACAGGTGCAGCGTATCCCCGGCATGGGTCAGCGACCCTGCGTCGGCGACCGCGTGAAATATTCTTAGCTTGTCCCAGTCCATACCCGGCCCATCCGATTCCCTTGGCCGTTGTTATACGAAACATTCCGAATTTGTTGCAGGGCCAGTCCGGCGAGACCACATTTTTCTAGGCAGGTCAGGAATTGTGACCTAATATTGGGCTAACATGAGGCGTGGGGAGGCATCACATGACAGCGCAGATTTCACTCGGCGACCGGTTTGACCTGACCAAGCATTCGGTGCTGCTGAACGGGACGCAGGCGCTTGTGCGGTTGATGCTGGCGCAGGCCGAGAGGGACCGCGCGGCAGGGCTGAACACGGCGGGGTTCTGTACAGGGTATCGTGGGTCTCCCTTGGGCGCGGTTGACATGCAGATGACCCGCGCTGCCAAGCAGCTGGCCGCCGCCAACGTCCGCTTTCAGGAAGGGCTGAACGAAGATCTGGCCGCAACCGCATTGTGGGGCAGCCAACAGGCCGAGCTGCGCGGCGAGGGCAAATACGACGGGGTCTTTGGCCTGTGGTATGGCAAGGGTCCGGGCGTGGACCGGTCGGGCGACGTGTTCAAACATGCGAACATGGCGGGCACCTCGGCACTTGGCGGGGTGCTGGTGGCAATGGGCGACGACCACACCGGAGAGTCGTCAACCGTGCTGCACCAATCCGAATGGGCGCTGATCGATGCCTATATGCCTATCGTGTCGCCCGCAGGTGTGCAGGAAATTCTGGACTACGGCCATTATGGCTATGCCCTGTCGCGGTTTTCGGGGCTGTGGGTCGGTCTGAAGACGATGAAGGACACGGTCGAGGCGACCTCGGTCGTGAACGGCGACCCGCACCGGCTGTCTTTCGAAACACCTCAGTTCGACATGCCCGAGGGTGGGCTGAACATTCGTCTGATCGACACGCCGCACGCCCAAGAGGCGCGGATGATCGACTACAAACGCTTTGCCGCCGAGGCGTTCAGCCGTGCCAACGGGATGGACAAGCGGATGTGGGGCAAGCCCGGCGCGCGGATCGGGCTTGTTGCGGCGGGCAAGAACTGGCTGGATCTGGTGCATGCGCTGTCGCTGCTCAACATCGATGAGGCAGAGGCTGAGCGGCTGGGCATCACCACCTACAAGGTCGGGCAGACCTTTCCGCTGGATATGCAGGGTTTCCACGATTGGGCCGAAGGGCTCGACCTGATCGTGGTGGTCGAAGAAAAGCGCAAACTGATCGAAGTGCAGATCAAAGAGGCGATCTTTGACGACCGGCGTGGGCGGCGCGTTTATGGCTGGCACAAGGGGTCGAACGGGCCCGAGCTGTTCCCGACCCGCGATGCGCTGGATCCGATCTGGATCGCGCAGAAGCTGGGCGAGATCCTGCTGGAAGAGGGGCGCGAGACGGATGGCATCCGCGCCGGAATGGCCGCGCTGGACGAGGCGCGGCGGGCCGACAATGCACCCGACATCGCGGCGCGCCTGCCGTATTTCTGCGCCGGCTGTCCGCACAATTCGTCGACCAAGGTGCCCGAAGGCTCCCGCGCCTATGCCGGGATCGGCTGTCACTACATGGTGCAGTGGATGGACCGCGAAACGACCGGGTTCACCCATATGGGCGGCGAGGGGGCGAACTGGATCGGCGAGGCGCCGTTCTCGAACCGGGGCCATGTCTTCCAGAACCTCGGCGATGGCACTTACAACCATTCGGGCGTTCAGGCGATCCGCGCGGCGCTCGCGGCGGGCACCAACATCACCTACAAGATCCTGTTCAACGATGCCGTGGCCATGACGGGCGGGCAGGCCAACGAAGGCGGGCTGACGCCGCAGCGCATTGCGGCGGAGCTGACGGCGATGGGGGTGGGCCATATCGCGCTGGTTTACGACGAAAAAGAAGACATTGATCTCAATGCCTTCCCGCGCGGCCTTCATGTGCACGAGCGGGCCGAAATGGACGCGGTACAGCGGACTTGCGCCGAGGTCGAAGGCGTCAGTGCGATCATCTACGTGCAGACTTGCGCCGCCGAAAAGCGCCGCCGCCGTAAACGCGGAACCTTCCCGGACCCGGACAAACGCATCTTTATCAACACCGACATCTGCGAGGGCTGCGGCGATTGCGGGGTGCAATCAAACTGCGTCGCCATCACTCCGGTCGAGACGGAGTTTGGCCGCAAGCGCGCCATCGACCAATCGGCCTGCAACAAGGATTTCAGCTGTCTGAAGGGGTTCTGCCCTTCGTTTGTCACGGTCGAGGGCGGCACGCCCAAAAAGGCGGCGACCGCGCAGCTGGACCTGCCCGACCTGCCGGATGCAGAACTGCCCGCCATCGACGGCACGCATAACGTGGTCATCACCGGGGTTGGAGGAACGGGCGTAGTGACGCTTGGCGCGGTGCTGGCGCAGGCGGCGCAGATCGCGGGGCTGGGCGCCGGCATGATGGAGATGGCAGG
>JAHDCH010000372.1 GCA_020629995.1 Pseudaestuariivita sp.
CGCCTCTTGCGTTTGGTGCGTCATCATTCTCTCCCTGTGACACAATTATAGGGCGTTCCGGTTTGGCCGAAACGCCGCCTCTGGGGCCGGGTGGTGCATTGCGCTTGTGACGCGCGGACAAAGCCCGACCCATGAGTGCCCGATCATTCGGCACCAGATTTCGCGGCAGGTCAACGGCAGCGGGCGTCACAAAAGGGAAAAAAAGCGACATGGGCATGTCGCTTTCGTCTGTCAGGCGGCTTTGCTGACCCGGCGCAGCGCTGACGGGGTCAGTTGCGTGTGTTTCTGCACGAACCGCGTGAAATAGGCGGCCGAGCTAAAGCCGACTTGGGCGGCGATATCCTTGATCGGGTTATCGGTGTCCTCAAGAGCGGTGCGCGCCGCATGTAATGTCCGGCCGGTCAGAAGTTCGGCGGCGGTGCGGCCCAAAGCGGAGGAACACACGCGCGTCAGATGTGTCGGCGTGACGCCAAGGGCATGCGCATGGCTGGCCATGGAATGGGCCGCGGGCCGCGGCAGCGCCAGCCTGTCGAACAGGGCGCGCCGCAAGGCATCCGGACCACTGGCCGGTTGCCGCGCAAACTCACTGCTTTCGGACAGCCAGGTCTTCAGTGCGTCGAGCCGGGAGTTGTACTGAAAAGCCGGGTGCGTCTCGGGCGAGGACACGGCGATGCGCGCGGGGCCGACCGTTTCGGCGCTGAAGGATGCGGGCAGCAGCACACCGCGCCCATTGGCCCGGGCCGAAGTTTCGATCATCGAAATCGCGCCGGCAGGAATGATGCACACCACATCCTGCGCAAGGCCTACGCGTGCGCCGCCCAGCAGGGCGCGGCCTTCGCCGCGGGTCAGCCAGAAAAGCAGGTGCCGATCGCGTGTGTGGGGCAGGGCGATGCGCCAGGCATCCCCTTGGGTCAGGTCTGACAGCAAAACATGCGTCACTCCATCGGGATGCAGGCCAGGCATCATCATCACTCGCACAACTGGTTACACACACAACAGAGTATGTCAGATCAGCAGATTATCCCGCAAGATCAATCAACGGGGATAAAATGCGCCGCGTTCACCGCACGTTTAAAGTGTGCGGGGATCGACCTTTTCCCAAGTTTTCATGCGGGCGCGGAACCATGTGCGCTGCCGCTTGGCAAATTGGCGTGTCGCTATGGTTGCAGCATCCTGCGCGGCCTCGAGGGTGGTTTTACCTTGCAAATGGGCGATCAGCTCGGGTGCGCCGATGGCCTTGGACGCGGGCGCTGCGGGGTCCCAGCCGGGCAGGGCGGCGCGCGCCTCGTCCAGCGCACCGGCTTGCAGCATTTGGGCAAAGCGGGCCGCAATGCGCCCATTCAACCACTCGCGCGGCGCATCCAGAAGGATCGGCTGTGCAGCGCTCAGAGGCAGCAAAGGCGGCGGCGTGCTGGCATGCCATGCGGCAAGACCCTGGCCGGTGCTGCGCTGGACTTCCCAGGCGCGCTGAACCCGCATCGGGTTGGCCAGATCAATGCGTGAGCGGGTGACGTCGTCCAGCTCGGGGATCAGAGCTTCGAACCCATCGTGCGCTACGATTGCGTCCGCTTCGGCGCGCACATCGGCCGGGGTGGGCGGGATGTTGGCCAGCCCTTCGCACAGCGCCGCAAAATAAAGCCCTGTGCCGCCCACGATGATCGGGCGCTCCTTAGCCGTCAGCAGCGGCGCCACCTCGCGCAGCCACGCGCCTGCCGAATAAGCCTGAATGCCCGGCACATGGCCGTACAAAAGGTGCGGTGCGCGCGCCAGATCCGCCGCAGGCGGGCGGGCGGTCAGCACATTCCAGGTATCATAGACCTGGATCGCGTCTGCGTTCACAACGACCCCGCCGCCCTGTTCAGCGATCCGCAACGCCAGCTCGGACTTGCCCGACGCGGTCGCCCCGGCGATCAGAACGGGCCGGGTCGCATCAAGGCTGGCAAGATCGAACTCCATCGCGGGGTCTTTCGAATGGACGATTGAAAGGCCCCGCGTTTTGCGACATTTTGCGCGCAAATCAAACCCCCGGCACCCAAGGATCGGAACATGAGCACCAGCGCGACCTCAACGACCAAGTTCAAACGGGTCATGCTCAAGATTTCGGGAGAGGCGCTGATGGGCGATCAGGGCTTTGGCCTGCATCCCCCCACGGTCGAGCGGATCGCCGCCGAGGTGAAATCGGTGCACGACATGGGCGTCGAGATCTGCATGGTGATCGGCGGCGGCAATATCTTCCGTGGCCTTCAGGGCAGCGCGCAGGGGATGGAGCGCACGACCGCCGACTATATGGGCATGCTTGCAACGGTGATGAACGCGCTTGGCATGCAAGCCGCGCTGGAAGGGATGGGCGTATTCACGCGTGTGATCAGCGCGATTCCCATGGACCAGGTGTGCGAGCCCTACATCCGCCGCCGCGCGGTGCGCCACCTTGAAAAAAGCCGCGTGTGCATCTTTGCCGCCGGAACCGGCAACCCGTATTTCACCACCGATACCGCCGCGGCCCTGCGCGCGTCCGAAATGGCCTGCGAGGCGATCTTCATGGGCA
>JAHDCH010000373.1 GCA_020629995.1 Pseudaestuariivita sp.
GTGGTCTGGGCCAAATCCGATGCCCATGACGGCAAGATCCGCGGCTTTATCCTTGAACGTGGCATGGACGGGTTCGTGACGCCCAAGATCGAGGGCAAATTCTCGCTCCGGGCCTCCACGACCGGGATGATCCAGATGGACGACGTGTTTGTCCCCGAAGCGAACCTTCTGCCCCATGCTTCGGGCCTTGCCGGGCCGTTCGGCTGCCTCAACCGGGCGCGCTACGGGATCAGCTGGGGCGCCATGGGCGCGGCTGAATTCTGCTGGCATGCCGCCCGCCAGTATACCCTCGACCGGACCCAGTTTGGCCGCCCCCTGGCGCAAACTCAGCTGGTTCAGAAAAAGCTGGCCGACATGCAGACCGAGATCACCCTCGGCCTTCAGGGCTCGCTCCGCCTTGGCCGGATGATGGACGATCACACCGCCCCGGCCGAGGCCATCAGCCTGATGAAGCGCAACAATTGCGGCAAGGCCCTGGCCATCGCGCGCGAGGCTCGGGACATGCACGGCGGCAATGGGGTTTCGGATGAATACGGCGTGATCCGCCATGTGATGAACCTTGAGGCGGTCAACACCTATGAGGGCACTCATGACGTGCATGCTCTGATCCTGGGCCGGGCCCAGACCGGGCTTCAGGCGTTTTTCTGACGCTGTGCCACAAGGCTGCGCCCCTGGCGCGGCCTTTTACCGTGCCGCCCTTGTCAGATGTCGTTTGACTCAAACAGGGTGTCCCGCAGCCGGATGGCCGCCGCTTTCAGGACGTCGGAGAATTCTGTGACTTTGGTCTCGTTCAGCCGCTGCTTGGGGCCGTGCGTGGCAATCGCCGCGACAAAGCGGCCCTGCGGGTCCAGCACCGGCACCGCCACTGCGAACATGTCGTCCATGAATTCCTGATTGTCGATCGCGTGCCCGGCCTTGGCGATCTGCGCCAGCTCGGCCAGCAACGTGTCTTCGGTCGTGTGCGTGTTGGCCGTGCGCCGCTCCAGCTTCAGCCCCTGCACGAATGTCCTGCGCCTTGCTGGGCTGAGGCTGGCCATGAATGTCTTGCCGCTGGCCGTGCAGTGAAAGGGCACGTTGGACCCTCGTGGCAGCTGGATGCGGAAGGGCCAGTTGGTGTCGACCCGGTCCAGATAATTCATTCCCGATTCCTCGGGCACCACAAAGTTCACCGCCTCTCCGGTCTGTGCTGCGATCTCCTGCAGGATCTGGTGCCGTGTGATCGCGTTTCGCGAGGCATACAGCAAGCCCGTCGCCATCATCCGCGCGCGCCGCGCCGGGCGAAACTTGTTGCGATCCGCTTCGCGCACCAGAAACCCTTCGCGCTCCAGCGTGGACACCAGCCTGTGCACCGTCTGCTTGGGCAGACCCAGCTCTGCGTTGATCTCTGTCGGGGACAGCGGCACGTCGCTGCGCCCCACCACCTCGAGGATCAGCAGCGTGCGCATATTCGTCGGTATACGTTTGTCGACATCCATTGGATTTATCTCTTGCCCGGTCGCCCTTAATAGCCATACAGTCGATTCTCACAAAAACAAGACAAAAAGTCTCATTTTTGTGCGCGCCGTGGGATGGCGCAGGGAGGGAAGCGTTGGAATTCGACTTTGTCGTGGTAGGAGCCGGTTCGGCCGGGTGCCCCGTGGCACGGCGTCTCAGCGATGGCGGGCGGTATTCCGTCTGCCTGATCGAGGCCGGTCCGCGCGACCGCAGCCCCTGGATCCACATCCCTGTCGGCTACTTCCGCACCATGGGCAACCCGCGCTCTGACTGGCGCTACATGACCCAATCGGACCCCGGTATAAACGGACGTGCGATCTCGTGGCCCCGGGGCCGGGTGATGGGCGGCTCTTCGTCGATCAACGGGCTTTTGTATGTGCGGGGCCAACCCCAGGATTACGACCACTGGCGCCAGCTTGGGAACACCGGCTGGGCCTGGGACGACGTCATGCCGTATTTCAAACGCGCCGAAAGCTGGGGCGGCGACGCGCCGGACCCGGATGGTGTGCGTGGCAAGGACGGGCCTCTTTCGGTCAACCCCACGCGCCTCAGCCGCGACATTGTCGACCACTGGGTCGAGGCCGCCGTCAACGCCGGCTACAAGCGCAATCCGGATTACAACGGGCTCGATCAGGAAGGCGTCGGGTATTTTCAGCTGACCCAGCGCCAGGGCCAGCGCTGCTCTTCGGCCAAGGCCTATATCACGCCCGTGCGCGGCAAGCGCTCCAACCTCGAAGTTGTCACCGATGCTCAGGCCGAACGGCTGTTGATCGAAAATCGCCGCGCCAGGGGCATCATCGTGCGCCGCGGCGGCCAAAGCGTGACGATCCGCGCCCGGCGCGAGGTGATCCTGTCTTCGGGTGCCATCGGCTCTCCGCAGATCCTCATGCTCTCGGGTGTCGGCGATGGCGAAGAGCTGGCCCGCCACGGTATCGAAAGCGTCGCGCACCTGCCCGGCGTGGGCAAGAACCTGCAAGATCACCTTCAGGCCCGCCCGGTCTACAAGACCACGCTCAGCACCATCAATGTCGAGACGAATT
>JAHDCH010000374.1 GCA_020629995.1 Pseudaestuariivita sp.
ACATTCTGGACATCTGGTGCCGTACCTTTGGTCGAGCCGGAGTTCCTGTCAAACCTGATTGCCGCTGCGTCCGACATCGCTCTGGTCGTTTCGCCGTCGAAAAAGATCCTGTCGGTTCTGACCAACACCAACATCGCCCCTTTTGGGAACGTCGCACATTGGGAAGGCGAAACCGTCGCCAGCGTGCTGACCCCGGAAAGCATCGCCAAGTTTGACCGCGCTATGGACATGATGACGTCCAGTGACGAGGCCAGCGCCCATGCCGAGCTGAACCATGTCGGCGGGTCCAACTTTCAGTTCCCCGTAAGCTATTCGTTCCACCGGATCGGGCCCGAGGGCGCCGTGCTGATGCTGGGTCGCGATCTGCGGCCCATTGCGGAAACACAACAGCAGCTGGTTCAGACTCAGATCGCTCTGGAAAAGGGATATGAGGCGCGCCGCGGCTTTGACGCACGCTTCAGATCGCTGCTGAGCCGGGTGCGCGATGCCGTTGTTTTTGTCTCGGCGGCAGATGGCCGGATCGAAGACCTGTCAAGCGCGGCTGCCACCTTGCTGGGCGGATCGGTCGACGGGCTGCGCGGGTCGGCCTTTGCCCAGGTGTTCAAGGATCGCCGTCGGGGCGAGTTCATGGATGCGCTGACCTCGGCGGCCGGGCCTGAGCAGACCAGCGAAATGCGGGCCGAGATCAAGCGGTCTGAGACGCCTGTACTGATCGAAACGACGCTGTTCCGCGCCTCGGGCGAACGGCTGGTGCTGGCCCGGATCGTCCCGCTGGAAGGGTCTCTGGCAGATGGCGATGCAGCCTCGCCGCTGCTGGACGCCTTTTTTGCCAGTTCAGCGGATGCAATCCTGTTTTCCTCGGGCAAGGGCGTGATCGAAGCCGTCAACGACAGCTTTCTGAACCTGGCGGACGCGGCTGGTGAAAACCAGGTCATCGGGCGCAGCCTGTCCGAATTCCTGGGCCACGGCCAGATTGATCTGAACGTGCTGCTGGAAAACGCCCAGCGCACGGGCCAGATGCGGATGTACGCGACGCATCTGGTGAACGAACTGGGCATTCGCCGCCCGGTCGAGATTTCGGCGACATCGCTAGGCGACATCGACCCGCCGCGCATGGCCTTTATCCTGCGCGACGCCGAGCGGACGGAAAACGTGCGCCAGCCGGTCGCGGACGCGTCCACCGAAGCGGCGCAAAAGTCGGTTCAGGAGCTGGTCGGATCGGCCCCGCTGAAAGAGATCGTCGCCGAGACGACCGATGTGGTCGAAAAGATCTGCATCGAAACCGCCGTGAACCTCACGCGGAACAACCGTGTCGCCGCGGCTGAAATGCTGGGCCTGTCGCGGCAGTCTCTGTACGTGAAACTGCGCAAATATGGCATGCTGTCCAAGGACGGCAACGACTGACGCGCCGCTTGCACAGAATCGGACTGTAAGTCATAGTTGACACATGTCTGTGTCAACACCCTTACAGCCGCGCAGCTTTCCCGAGCCTGCCGCCCTGCTGACCCTGATCAAGCCGATCACCTGGTTTCCGCCGATGTGGGCCTATCTGTGCGGCGTTGTCTCGTCCGGCGCATCCGTTGGCGCAGCATGGGGTTTGGTGGTGTTGGGCATCGTTCTGGCCGGTCCGGTCGTGTGCGGGATGAGCCAGGCCGCCAATGATTGGTGCGACCGCCATGTGGATGCGATCAACGAACCGCACCGCCCGATCCCCTCGGGCCGGGTGCCGGGGCGCTGGGGCCTGTGGGTGGCGCTGGCCATGTCGGCGCTGTCGCTGGTCATCGGGTGGCAATTGGGGCCGTGGGGCTTTGGCGCGACCTGCCTTGCCGTTGCGGCCGCCTGGGCCTACAGCGCCGAACCCGTTCGCATGAAACGGTCGGGCTGGTGGGGTCCGGGCCTTGTTGGCCTCAGCTATGAAAGCCTGCCGTGGTTCACCGGTGCCGCCGTGCTCAGCGCGGGCGCCCCCCGGTGGGAGATCGTACTGATCGCCCTTCTGTACGGCATCGGCGCACACGGCATCATGACATTAAACGATTTCAAGGCGCTCGAAGGCGACCGGCAGATGGGCGTGAATTCGCTCCCCGTGACGCTGGGCCCGGATGCGGCGGCGCGCATGGCGTGCTGGGTGATGGTGTTGCCGCAAGTGGCGGTGATCACCCTTTTGGCCTTGTGGGGCCCTGTCTGGCATGCGGTTGCGGTGGCCGCATTGCTGTTGGCGCAGGTCTGGGCGATGACCGTCATGCTTGAGGATCCCAAGGCCAAAGCGCCGTGGTACAACGGCACCGGAGTCGTTCTGTACATCAGCGGTATGATGATCGCCGCCTTCGCGCTGCGGGGGATGGTATGATCGGCTGGGGTGGCATCACGCGGCTGTGCCTCGCCAATGCCGCGATCGGCGGTCTGGCTGCCCTGCCCGTCAACCTGTTCAACCGGCTGATGACGGTCGAACTGGCCTTGCCGGCGCTGCTGCCCGGCCTGCTGGTCGCGCTGCACTATGGCGTGCAGCTGTCGCGCCCCGTCTGGGGCCACCGGTC
>JAHDCH010000375.1 GCA_020629995.1 Pseudaestuariivita sp.
TGCCCGGCGCAAGAAACGCGGTAAAGATCGTGGGAATCACGGCAAAGACCGGGATCTGCACGACCCAGCCGCCGACATACAGCACCGCGATGGCCCAGATCAGCCCCCCGATCATCCCCGCAAGGATCGTCGCCCGTTTGCCCATCACCTGTTCCCTCTCAAGGTTAGCGGTAACCGGCCACGCCACAGCGCGGAAATCAACCCCCCGGACAGTTTGCGCGATTGACCCAAGGCCAAAGCCGCGTAGAGATCAGGGTATGACCGCCTATCTGATCGACAACCTGCAATATGCCAACTGGTCACCCCGGATCTTTGCCCAGATGCGCGAAGGCGGGGTGGACGCCGTGCACGTCACCATCGCCTATCACGAAAGCTTTCGCGAGATGGTGCTGCAGCTGGAGCGCTGGAACAGATGGTTCGAGGCGCATCCCGATCTGATCTTTAAAGGCACGACCGCGGCGGATGTCGCCCTGGCGCGGGAGACGGGCCGCACCGCAATCTTCTTTGGCTTTCAAAACCCCTCGCCCATCGAGGACGACATCGGCCTGATCGAGATTTGCCATCAGCTGGGCGTGCGGTTCATGCAGCTGACGTACAACAACCAGTCGCTTCTGGCGACGGGCTGTTACGAAGACGACGACACAGGCCTGACACGCTTTGGCAAGCAGGCGGTGGCCGAAATGAACCGCGTGGGTCTCGTTGTTGACATGTCGCACAGCGCGGATCGCTCGACGCTCGAGGCGATTGACCACTCATCGCGTCCCATCGCGATAACCCATGCCAACCCGGCGTGGTGGCACCCGGCCCGGCGCAACAAATCCGACGAGGTGCTGAAGGCGCTGACCGCGCGCGGCGGCATGCTGGGCTTTTCGGTCTATCCCCATCACCTCAAGGGGGGCGGCGCCTGCACGCTCGAGAGCTTTTGCGAGATGATCGCCGAGGCCGCCAGCCGCTATGGCGCGCGGCACCTCGGGATCGGCACTGACCTGTGTCAGGATCAGCCCGACAGTGTCGTGGAATGGATGCGCGTCGGCCGATGGTCCAAGACCATCGATTACGGTGAAGGGTCGGCAGACAATGCCGGCTTTCCGCCCATGCCCGACTGGTTCGAGGACAACCGTCACTTTGGCAACATCCGCAATGGCCTTGCCGCCACGGGCCTTGATGCGGGCGAGGTCGACGGGATCATGGGCAACAATTGGCACCGGTTCTATGCCGAAAATTTCGGCCCCGCCGAGAAAGGCACGCCATGAAGGACATCGCTTTGCCGCCCCAAGCGCCCCTGCGGCCTGCCTCGCAGGTGATGCGCCTGAAACGCCTTGGGTCGATGTTTCCCACGCGCATCTCGTTCCTGCGCAGCCTGATGCGGCGGCTGGATGCCGAAGCCGCCCGCCCAAGGCGGGTTGTATGGGACATGGACGCAGGCGGCTTTGGCCGCGCGGTCTATTCCATCACGCTGGGCGGCTACGATTATTCGCTGGTCGCCCTGTCGAACGACCTGCCCGAGGACCAGCGCACCGACCGCGTGATCGCCACCGCCTGGGACGCGGCCTTTGTCCTGTACGACGGCATTCCGGACGCGGCCGAAGTGGACCGGATCGCCGCCAACGCACCCCGCCAGGAAGCTGGCCGTTTTTCTGAACGCGATCTGGTGCTGAGCCGCGCCAACAAATCGGTGCGCCTGTTCGCCCATGTCACCGAAGCATTGCGCGCAGGCGGCCAGCCCGACGCCAAGGTGGTGCAAGACGTCGGCTACCTGATGCGCACCACTGCCGTCTACGGCAACGGCAAGTTCGGCATTTCTGACCGCACACGCATCGCCGACCGGCCCGGCCTGTCCGGACCTTTTGCTGCCGAGATGCTGACTGTCTGGCTGATCCGCAATTTCACGCATGATCTGGCCGCGCATGTGGGCGGCGCCCCGCTCGACCCGGCGCTGCGGCGGATGCTGGGGATCGGCAATTCCACCGGTCTGGGTATGGCCCCGTTTCTGGTGACGCACCCTGTGCTGCTGAACAACTGGATGATGGCGCGAGAGACGGCCCTGGCCCGGGTACGCGCGATCGAGACGCCGAGCGACGCGCAGATGGACCGGCTGATGCATCTGGCGTGGCAGCGCGTGGACAGGCATCTGGCCGAATGGCGCGTGCCCGACCCTGAACACCAAAAACGGATAGGCCAGCTGCAATATGATTACGCGGCCTTCCAGCGAAACCATCTTGAACGGCACAAGCTGGACCGGCCCTTTCCCTTGGATCACCTTGTCAAAACCGCCGCCGCCGTCAGCACCGACCTGGAAGAGCTGATCCTGGCGCTGGTGATCGAACCGTTCCCCGATCTGGTCGATGGGCTGGAAGACTGCATGGCTGATCCGCTGGGCCTGCCGGGCATGCCACTGCCCGATACGGGCGCGCTGTGCGACGCGATCACGCAGCACTTCGACTGGGCGCTCGGGGTGGACTATGACCAGCCAGAGGCCTGCCGCCAGTTCTGGTATGTCAGCACCGAAAAGCTGGAACCGCGTCTGGGCG
>JAHDCH010000376.1 GCA_020629995.1 Pseudaestuariivita sp.
CGTGCCGTTCAAAGCGCGCGGCCTTGCCCGGCCCCAGCTGAGGCATGGCGATGGCATGGAAGGCGTGGTCGGTCTGGAACCGGCCCGCGTGGCAGGCGCTGCACCCGGCCTCGCCTTCGAACAGGGCACGGCCACGTTCGGCGGTGGCGGGCAGGGGGGTGCCGGCCATGTAGCGGTCATAAGGGCTGTCATCGGCGCGCCATTCGAACTCCATGAATGCTGCCAGCGCGTCGGAGACTTCGGTAAAGTGGATGGGGCCCTCGTCGAAAGCCTGAGTGAACAAGGCGCGGTATTCTGGAATGGCTTCCAACCTTGCCGACAGGCGATCCCATGCGCCGCCCTCGCCGGTGATCAACCCTTGCCGCACGGCTTGCGAGATCTCATTTTCCGAGTAGTGCCCAGCCATTTCGTCGCCCGACAGCACCGGGAACATCGACTGGGCCGACACGACCCCGGCAAAGCCCGCCTCCATATCCGCGCCCAGCGGGGTGCGGATGCCCGAGGGGCGGCTTGCGTCTGCCTCGAGCCGGCCATCGTGGAACATCACGCTGAATTCCTTGTAGCCAAGGTTGAACAGCGCCGGTGCGTTCCGCGGGATGCGCTGTTCGGGCATGTTTTCGGCCAGCGTCACGCGGTCGGGGCCGATCCCCTTGCCTCCGTCACCGATCCCCAGCGACAGGCCGTCACCCGTTGCGTGATCGGGGTGGTGGCAGGTCGAGCAGGCCACGGTTTTCGACCCCGACAGGATCGGATCATAGAACAGCAGCTGCCCCAGCTCGATCAGCGGCGTTTCCGCCGCTGCGGGGCCGCATATCAGAGACAAACACAGCGCAATCCGCTTCATGTGATCTCGATCTCCGTGATCTGGACATAGGGTTTGTCCGGGCCGTGCAAGGTGCTTGGGAAGCCGTGGCTGAGCGCGTCAGGATAGCCCTGCGCCTCGAGGCACAGCGCGCCAAAGGGCTGGTGCGGCGCGCCGGTGGGTGTGCCATGCGGGCGCAGAGACACCGCCGTATAGACCTGCATGCCCGGCTGATCGGTCCACAGGCGCAGGCGGGTGCCATCAGGTGCGGTGAGTGTGGCTGCGGGCGCATCGCCGCCGACCAGCACCACGTTGCCGTCGGTGCCCTGCCGCTCGGGATCGGCGTCGTGCAGGCTGCGTTCGGTGCGGAAGTCATAGCGGGTGCCATCCACCGGCGCGACATGGCCCATGGGCGTGAGATCGGCTTTGTTGGGTGTATGGCGCGCGGCGTTCAGGTGCAGACGGTGGTCCATCACGTCGCCTGCGCCCATGAGGTTGAAATAGATGTGCTGCGCCATGTTGATGGGGCAGGGGCGGTCCACCGTGGCGCGCATCTCGTAGCGCAGTTTGGCGTCGGTGAGTGTCATGGTGACGTGGGCATCGAGCGCGCCAGGGTAGCCTTGGTCGCCATCAGGCGAGTGCAAGGTCAGGTGTACGGTGTTGCCGTCCTGCTCCATCGCCCAGTTGCGCCAGCCAAAGCCGCCGGGGCCGCCATGGATGTGGTGCGCTCCGCCGTTGAGGGGCAGCGCGTGTTCCGCCCCGTCCACCACCATGCGACCGTTTGAGATGCGGTTGGCCACGCGCCCGATCACCATGCCCATGGCAACCGGGTTTTCGATATAGTCGGCCGGGTCGGCATAGCCGAGGATCACTTCGCGCCCCGCCGCCTGCCATGATTGCACCACGCAGCCGAGCGACAGCACCTTGACGCGCGCCTGATCCGTTTCAAGCACGGCGGTCTGGATGTCTTGGGGGCGGATTGTGGGGCGCATCACTCATCCGCCCTTGCAGGCGGCCTCGTTTGGGTCAGACGAAACGGTTCACCAGGTTTTCCAGCATCTCCTGCCGACCGGATTTGGGCTCGGGCGCGACGCCGTCGTCCAGAACCCGCGCGGCGATGCTTTCCAGGTCACTGTCCAGCATGGCCTGAGCCTGCGGGCTGTCCCATGCGGCATATCGCTCGGCCAGCGCGGCATCCAGCCCGCCATCCTCGATCATCGCAACGGCCGCCTTGAACCCGCGCGCGCAGACATCCATCCCGCCCACATGTGCGGCGATCAGATCGTCCGCATCCAGCGACTGGCGGCGCAGCTTGGCGTCAAAGTTCGTGCCGCCGGTGTCGAACCCGCCCGCCTTGAGGATGTGGTAATAGCACAGCGCCACCTCGGGCACGTTGTTGGGGAACTGGTCGGTATCCCAGCCCGACTGGTAATCGTTGCGGTTCATGTCGATCGACCCGAACACGCCCAAAGCCGCCGCCGTCGCGATCTCGTGCTCGAACGAATGGCCCGCAAGGATCGCGTGCCCCTGTTCGAGGTTCAGCTTTACCTCGTTCTCAAGGCCGTATTTCTGCAGGAAACCAAAACAGGTCGCCGCGTCGTAATCGTACTGGTGCTTGGAGGGCTCCTGCGGCTTGGGCTCGACCAGGATCGCGCCCTTGAAGCCGATCTTGTGCTTGTACTCGACCACCATGTTCAGGAACCGGCCCATATGGTCCAGCTCG
>JAHDCH010000033.1 GCA_020629995.1 Pseudaestuariivita sp.
GCGAGACACGCACGCAAGGGCGGGGCGAGCAGGGCGCTTTGCCCTTGCCCGCGCCCGCCTTGGTGCTAATCCATATCCCATGAAACTTCTCTTTCTCGGCGATGTCATGGGCCGTGCCGGCCGCACCGCACTTCGCGATCACCTTCCGCGTCTGCGTGCCGACTGGGCGCTCGATTTTGTGGTGGTCAACGGCGAAAACGCCTCGAACGGGGCCGGTCTGACCGCGGACCATGCCAAGCTGTTGTTCGAGGCCGGCGCCGATTGCGTCACCCTCGGCGATCACGCCTTCGATCAAAAGGACATGCTGCGCGCCATCGAAGATGACGCCCGCATCCTGCGCCCACTCAACTACGCCAAAGGTGCTCCGGGCCGGGGCGCGCGCCTCTTCGAAGCCACCCGCGGTCGCAAGGTGCTGGTCATTCAGGCGCTCGGTCAGGTGTTCATGAAACGCCCCTTCGACGATCCGTTCAGCGCCGTTGAAACCGCTCTCAAGACCTGGGGCGGGCAGGCCAGGGCGATCCTTGTCGACATGCATTGCGAGGCGACGTCGGAAAAGATGGCCATGGGCCATTTCTGCGATGGCAAGGCCTCGCTCGTGGTCGGAACGCACACGCATGTGCCCACGGGCGATGCCCAGATCCTGCCCGGCGGCACCGCCTATCTGACCGATGCGGGCATGTGCGGCGATTACAACTCGGTCATCGGCATGGACAAGGCCGAACCTCTGCGCCGCTTCATCACCGGCATGCCCAAGGCGCGGTTCCAGCCCGCCATGGGCGAGGCAACCCTGTCAGGCGTCTATGTCGAAACCGATGATCAGACCGGCCGCGCCACGCGGGTCGAGATGGTCCGCCAGGGCGGCCGCCTGCAACAGGCAGGCCCCGCGTGACGCGCGGCCAGGCCATAGCTGCGCTTCTGGTGCTGGGCGCCGGCTGGGGCATGACCATCCCGATGACCAAGCTGGCCGTCTCGACCGGCTATGGCCATTTCGGCCTGATCTTCTGGCAATGTGTGATCGGCGTGGTCCTGCTGGGTGCGATCCTGGCCATCCGGGGGCGTCTTCCGCGGATCACCCGCGCGCATCTGCTTGTCTGGGCCGTGATTGCGCTTCTCGGGACATTGCTGCCCAATTCCGCGTCATATCAGGCTGCGGCCGAATTGCCCGCGGGTGTCATGGCCATTGCCATCGCAACCGTGCCGATGTTTGCCTTCCCGATCGCGCTGCTGCTGGGGTCGGACCGGTTTGGCTGGACGCGCTTTTCCGGGCTGATGCTTGGCCTTGCGGGGGTTGTCGTCCTCGCTGCGCCCGGCGCGGCGCAAGCATCGGCCTTTTTGTCGGTCTGGGTCCTTGTCGCGCTGATCGCGCCGTTCTTTTACGGGATCGAAGGCAACGTGGTTGCCAAATACGGCACCGCCGGCCTTGACCCGGTTCAGGTCCTCTTTGGGGCCTCCGTTCTGGGCGCGTGTCTTTGCCTGCCTCTTGCGCTTGGCTCGGGCCAGTTCATCGACCCCCGACCGCCCTATGGCATCGCCGATCTTGGGCTTCTTCTGACCTGCGCGATCCATGCTCTTGTCTATTCGGGCTATGTCGCTCTTGTAGGGCGTGCGGGTGCGGTGTTCTCGGCGCAGGTGTCGTACCTCGTCACGGCCTTTGGCGTCCTGTGGTCCATGTTGATCCTCGGCGAGCGCTACGACGGCACCGTCTGGGCGGCGCTTGCGCTGATGTGCGGGGGGCTGTTCCTTGTTCAGCCGCGCAATGTCCGCCGGGGGCTGGTGGGCGCATGACCGAGCTGTTCACCCTGTCCTCTGCTGTTCAGCCTTACGTCGCGCTGGGCGTGGTCGGGCTGATGTTTGCCCTGTTCGTGCGCGAAGTCTACCCGGCCGAGGTGGTCGCCTTGCTTGGCGTGTCGGTGCTGCTGGTGACCGGCGTTCTGCCTTATGATGCGGCGCTGGGCGTGCTGTCCAATCCCGCGCCCTGGACCATTGGCGCGATGTTCATCGTGATGGGCGCTCTGGTGCGTACAGGGGCTCTGGATGCCTTTACCCGCTTTGCCGATGGCTTTGCCGGTGGCTCGCCCCGGCTGGCCGTGGCTGTGCTGATGGCCTTTGTGATCGGCATGTCGGCGGTGGTGTCGAACACACCGGTCGTGGTGGTGATGATCCCGGTCTTTGTGCAGCTGGCCAAGACGCTGGGCGTCTCGGCCTCCAAGATGCTGATCCCGCTCAGCTATGCGGCCATCCTTGGCGGCACGCTGACCCTGATCGGGACCTCGACCAACCTGCTGGTCGACGGTGTTGCCCGCGCCGAAGGGCTGGCGCCATTCACCATCTTCGAGGTCACACCTCTGGGCCTGATCCTGATTGCCTGGGGCATGCTCTATCTGCGGTTTGTCGCGCCGCGCCTTCTGCCCGACCGTGACAGCATGGCCCAGCTGCTCTCGGACCGCAGCCGCATGAAATTCTTTACCGAGGCTGTCATCCCGCCCGAGTCGAACCTGATCGGGCGCGAGGTCACCGGCGTCCAGCTGTTCAAGCGCGAGGGCGTGCGCCTGATCGACGTGATCCGCGGCGATGTCTCGCTGCGCCGCAACCTTGCGGGGGTCGAACTGCAGGTCGGCGACCGCGTCGTCCTGCGCACCGCCATGACCGAGCTGCTCTCGCTCCAGCGGAACAAAGAGCTGAAACGCGTCGATCAGGTCTCGGCGGTCGAAACAACCACGGTCGAAGTGCTGGTCACCCCGGGGTGCAAGATGGTGGGCCGCAGTCTGGGCGCTCTGCGCCTGCGTCGGCGCTATGGCGTCTATCCTCTGGCGGTGCACCGCCGCGCTCAGAACATCGGGCGGCAGCTGGACGACATCGTCGTGCGGGTTGGCGACACGCTGCTGCTCGAAGGCGCGCCGGGCGACATTCAGCGGCTGGCCACCGACATGGACATGGTCGATGTCTCGAAACCCTCGGTCAAGGCGTACCGCCGGGGCCGGGCACCTGTTGCTCTGCTGGCTCTGGTGGCCTTGGTGGCTCTGGCGGGCTTTGGCGTGGCGCCGATCTTCCTTCTCAGCGTGCTGGCGGTTGCAATTGTGCTGGTCACCCGCTGCATCGATGCCGAAGAAGCGTTCGGCTTTGTCGATGGCCGGCTGCTGGCGCTGATTTTTGCGATGCTGGCCGTGGGCGCGGCGCTTCAGGCCTCGGGCGCGGTGACGCTGATCGTGGCCGCCATTGCACCCGCGCTCGAAGGCCTGCCGCCGTTCTTTCTGGTCTGGGCGATCTACCTGCTGACGTCCGTCCTGACCGAGCTGGTGTCGAACAATGCCGTGGCCGTGGTGGTCACGCCCATTGCGATCGGCCTTGCGGCCAGCATGGGCATTGATGCGCGCCCGCTGGTGGTGGCGGTGATGGTGGCGGCGTCGGCGTCCTTTGCCACGCCCATCGGATACCAGACCAACATGCTGGTCTACGGCCCCGGCGGGTACAAGTTCACCGATTTCATGCGCGTTGGCATCCCGCTGAACCTGACCGTCGGCCTGCTTGCCAGCGCGGTCATTCCGCTTATCTGGCCACTTTAAGGAGGGCAGGGCGATGAACACGCTTCTGGGCGCGACGCGCTACATGATCTATCTGGCGGTGCTGGGCGCGTTGCTCGCCGCAGTCACCATCCTGATCTACGGCTTTGCCGAGGCGGTTCAGCTGATCCTGACCACAATCGAAAGCGGCGAGATTTCCCGCAAAGGCGCCAAGGCGCTGGCGCTCGAGTTCATCGAGATCATCGACCTGTTCCTCTTGGGCACGGTGTTCTTTATCGTCGGCCTGGGGCTTTATGAGCTGTTCATCGACAGCGATGTGCCGGTGCCTCCGTGGCTGGCGATCAAGACGCTGGATGACCTCAAGAACAAGCTGGTCGGCGTGGTGATCCTTGTCCTTGCCGTGCTGTTCCTCGGTCAGGTGGTGACATGGGATGGCGAGCGTGACCTGATGGGCTATGGCATCGCCATCGCTCTGGTCATCGCCGCGCTCACGTGGTTCCTCGGCGGCAAAAGCAGCAAGTAGCGCTGCCTAGAACCCCCAGAAGATCAGGATCGCGGGCACCGACACCGCCACGATGATGATCTCCAGCGGCAGGCCCATCCGCCAGTAATCGCCAAACCGGTATCCTCCGGGGCCAAGGATCAGCGTGTTGTTCTTGTGCCCGATGGGCGTCAGGAACGCGGCCGAAGCCGCCACCGCCACCGCCATCAGGAACGGATCAGCCGACACGCCGAGGCTGGCGGCCATCTGGATGCCCACGGGCGCGGCGACGATTGTCGTCGCCGTGTTGTTCAGCACATCCGACAGCGTCATCGTCACCACCATCAGCACCGTCAGGATCGCCCAGGGCGGCAGCCCCTCGGTCAGCCCCACCAATGCGCCCGCGATCAGCTCGGTCCCGCCCGATGTCTCCAGCGCCGCGCCCAGCGGGATCATCGACCCCAGCAGCACCACAACCGGCCACTCGATATGGTCATAGATCTCGGACAGGGGCAGGATGCGGGTCAGCACGTAACCCACCACCACCAGCCCCAGCGCGACCGGCAGGTACACCAGCCCAAACGAGGCCAGCGCCACCGCGCCGCCGAACATGGCAATCGCGCCCCATGTCTTGGTGTCCTGCGTCACGGCAAGGCCCCGGTCGGCCAGCGGCAGACAGCCGGTCCAGCGCACCACCTCTTCGGCGGTGTCCGACGGGGCCAGCAGCAGCAGGATGTCGCCCGGCTTCAGCACCGTCTTGCGCATCTGCTTGGTGATCCTGCGCCCCTCGCGCGCGATACCCAGCAGAACCGTGCCCTGACGCCACGCCAGACCCACCGCCTGCGTGGTGCGGCCCGACAGGCGCGAGGTATCGGTCACCACCACCTCGAGGATGCTCATCCCGTCGCTGTCGACGGTCAGCTGTTCCTTGCGCTTTTCATCGGCGAAATCGAGTTTCAGCGCGGTGCGGAATTCGTCCAGCGCCTCGGGCGTGGCCTCGATCACCAGCGCATCCTGCGCCTGAAGCGTGGCGTTGCGCGCCGCGCCGCCCCGCCGCTTGCCGCCCCGGATCAGGCCCACGATCATCACGTCGGCCTTTTCTGCGGCCTCTTCCAGCTCGGACACGCGCTGCCCGATCAGCTTTGACTCAAGCGGCACGACCAGCTCGGCCAGATAGGCGGTCAGATCCTCGCCTCCGCCGCGCGCGGTGTCCTCGCGCTGGGGGATCATCCTCCAGCCGATCGTGGCCACGAACAGCAGCCCCGCGATGGCCGCGATACCGCCCACCGGCGCAAAGTCGAACATCCTGAACGGCTCGCCCGCCGCGCTTTCGGCGCGGATCTGGGCGATGATGATGTTGGGCGGCGTGCCGATCAACGTGACCATCCCGCCCAGAATGGTGGCAAAGGACAGCGGCATCAGCGTCAGCCCCGCCGCACGGCCCGCCTTGCGCGCGGTCTGGATGTCCACCGGCATCAGCAGCGCCAGCGCCGCCACGTTGTTCATGAACGCCGACAAGACGCCGCCGATCCCGCCCATCAACGCGATATGCGCACCCATCGCGCGGCTGCTGTCGACCATCGTGCGCGTGATCAGAAACACCGCGCCCGACCGCACCAGCCCCGCCGACACCACCAGCACCAGCGCCACGATCAGCGTCGCGGGGTGGCCAAAGCCGCTGAACGCGTCCTCCTTGGGCACCACGCCCAGGATCACGCCCACCATCAGCGCGGTAAAGGCCACAAGGTCATAGCGGAACCGTCCCCACAAAAGCAGGGCAAAGACGGCGCCGAACAGGCTGAACAGGATGATCTGGTCTTGGGTCATGGGCGCACCATGTTGCCAGACGCACCCCTGCGCAAGGGGGAAGAGTTGCGCTGACCCGACCATCCCACACCCGTCAATGTGTCCAGCCCCGGCGGTCCGGGCACATGGCGTGCGGCCCGACATCCTCAGCCCGGCAGCGCGATCCTGATCCTCTGGAAAAAGGCCGGCCCGGCCCGTCAGGTCAGCCGCGACGCGGTGCTGGATGCGCTGGCCGTTTGGGGGGCAGCGGCCAATGCAAATGTGGCCGATGACAGCGGTACCGCCCGGTTGCTGTCGCCGCGCACGGCGCAAAGCCGGGCCAAATGCCGTTCGCAAAGCACGGACCGCCTGCACTGCGATGGCCGGGTGAGGCTGCCAAGGCAACGGTGGTGTGGGGTTCGGATGCCAAGGGTGATGCCCTTTTGGTGTCACCCGCGCCTCAGTCTCGCGGAGCGGCTGCGGCATAAGGCACGGTTGCACGGCCCTGCCGCCGCCACGTTCCGCGCTGGATCGCGACGGCCAAATCTGCACGCTCTCTTGCTGGGTCCCGCCAAGCCCGCACTTTGCGGTACCGGCCTGCCGCAGACGTTGCGTGGTGCGACGCCGGGCCCTCTCGCATTACCCGCGCGGGGGCCTCATATAGAGGTTATGGACCGCCCAGACCTTGCGCCATTCAGCTGGCGCGCCGACCCGGATGTGCCCGCGTTTGATGATGCGGGGCCGCGTGCCGTGATGGACGCGGAATGCGCTTTGTGCGCGCGCGGCGCGATGTGGATCGCGCGGGCGGACCGGGCGGCCGAATTTCGCATCATCCCCGTGCAATCGCAGTTGGGTGCGGCCCTTTTGCGGCATCATGGGTTTGATCCGGCGGACCCTCTCAGCTGGCTCTATCTGCAGGACGGTCGCGCCTACGGATCGCTGGATGCGGTGATCCGCGCGGGCTGGCGGCTGGGCGGTGTGAACCGGGCGCTGTGCCTGCTGCGTGTGCTGCCGCGCCGGGTGCAGGACGCCTTGTATGGCTACGTGGCGCGGCGGCGTCTGCGCCTGTTGGGCCGCGCCGACATGTGCGCGTTGCCCGATCCCGCCCTGCAACGCAGGTTGCTGCGGTGAAGGTTGTTGTTCTGGGTGGATATGGCGTCTTTGGCGGGTATCTGGCGCAGATGCTGATCGGGCGCGGGCATGACGTGGTGGTGGCTGGCCGCGATGCGGCCAAGGCAGCTGCGTTCTGTGGGGCCAGCGGCGGGACGCCTGCGCGGCTGGACACGGGTGCTCCGGATTTTCCCAAGGCCCTTGCCGCGCTGTCGCCGGACGTGGTGATCGACGCGGCCGGCCCGTTTCAAGGGCAGGGCGCGGGGACCGTGACGGCGGCTCTTGCGGCGGGCGCGCATTATCTTGACCTGTCGGATGACGCGGCCTTTACCGCCGCGATCACGCAGCATGACGCCGCCGCGCGCGCCGCAGGGCGGGTGGTTCTGTCGGGCGTGTCCTCGGTGCCCGCTATATCTTCTGCGGCGGTGGCTTCGCTGCGCGCTGACCTGGCCGAGATCACGCTGATCGACAGCGCGATCTGCCCGGGCAACCGCGCGCCGCGGGGCCGGTCCGTCATGGCGGCGATCCTGGGGCAGGTGGGCGCGCCCCTGCGGCTGTGGCGGGGCGGGGCCTGGTCCGCGGCGCCGGGATGGTCCGACAGCCGCCTCGTCCGTATCGGACCGGGCCTCAAACGCCCCGCGGCCTTGATCGGCGCGCCGGATCTGGCGCTGTTTCCCGGCTGGACCGGGGCCCGGTCCGTGCTGTTCCGTGCGGGGCTGGAACTGGGCGTGATGCACCAAGGCTTGCGCCTGTGGTCTGCCTTGCGCGCACGGCGGATGGCGCCGGATGCGGGCCGGTTTGCCCGCCCGCTGCACTGGATCGCCTCGCGGCTCGAACGCTTTGGCACCGATCGCGGCGGGATGTGTGTGTCCGTCTCGGGACGCCGTGCCGACGGGGCGCCGGTGACGCACAGCTGGCGGGCCGTGGCCGAGGGCGGGATAGGCCCGCGCATCCCGGCCTTGCCCGCTCTGGTGGCGGTTGACCTGATCGCGACAGGCGCGCTGGCCCCCGGCGCGCGGCCCGTGCTGGGCGATCTGCCGCTGTCGCGGATCGAGACCGAGATGCATGCGCTGGGCATTGTCACATCCTCCGAACGGCACGCGGCCCCCCGCCTGTTCGAACAGGCGCTGGGCCCGCGCTGGTCGCAGATGCCCGCGGAATGGCGCCGCGCCCATGACATCTGGGACAGCGAAGAGCTGACAGGCCGTGCGCGCGTCGACCGGGGCCGTGGGCCTCTGGCAGCCCTGATCGCTGCGGTCTTTCGCTTTCCGCCGTCGGCTCTGGACGTGCCTCTCACCGTTCGCATGACGCGTGGTCCCATGTCGGAAACATGGGAGCGCCGCTTTGGCACCCGCGCGTTCCGCTCGGTTCTGACACCTGCCGGTCCTGCGGCCTTGTACGAACGGTTCGGCCCGTTCCGGTTTCACCTGGCCCTGACAGGCGATGCGCAGCACCTCGGGATGCAGGTGCTGTCAGGCCGGTTTCTGGGCCTTCCGCTGCCGCGCTGGCTGTGCCCGGGCTGCATCGTGCGCGAAGACGTGGCCGAGGGCCGCTTTTGCTTTGACGTCGATCTGACGCATCCCCTTGTCGGGCGGCTGGTACGCTATCGCGGCTGGCTTGCGCCGCGCCAAGGGGGCGGGTAGAACCCACGCGACAGACATTTCACGCAAGGATGGACCCATGGCTGGCCACTCAAAATGGGCGAACATTCAGCACCGCAAGGGCCGGCAGGACGCCGCCCGCTCCAAGCTGTTTTCCAAGCTGTCCAAGGAGATCACCGTCGCCGCCAAGATGGGCGATCCCGACCCCGACAAGAACCCGCGCCTGCGCCTTGCGGTGAAACAGGCCAAATCGCAATCCATGCCCAACGACAACATCGACCGCGCGATCAAGAAGGCGTCGGGCGGGGATGCCGAGGATTACAAGGAAATCCGCTACGAAGGCTATGGCCCGGGCGGGGTGGCGGTGATCGTCGAGGCGATGACCGACAACATCAACCGCACCGCGTCGACGGTGCGCTCGACCTTCGGCAAGAACGGCGGCAATCTGGGCGAAACCGGCTCTGTCGGGTTCATGTTCGAACGCAAGGGCGAGGTGACCTACACTGCCGCCGCCGGCGATGCCGACACGGTGATGATGGCCGCGATCGAAGCGGGCGCCGAGGATGTCGAAAGCTCGGACGACGGGCATGTGATCTGGTGCGCCGACACCGACCTGAACGACGTCTCTACCGCGCTTGAGGCCGAACTGGGCGAAAGCGAAGAGACCCAGCTGGTGTGGAAACCCACCACCACGACCGAGCTGGACCTCGACGGTATGCAAAAGCTGATGCGCCTGATCGATGCGCTTGAGGACGACGACGACATCCAGCGCGTCACGACGAATTTTGAGGCGTCCGACGAGGTTCTCGCGCAGCTCTGAGGGGGATGGGTGACGAGCACCCATCCTACACCTCCGTAGGGTGCGTGCTTGCACGCATCACCCGCCATATCTCATTGGCCGGACGACGTGCATTAAACCTGACTTAAGGCCGACGGTCCAATCAACGAAACTATGGGTCAAGGACGGCGGCGATGCTGCTCGCAGTTACCAGTCGTTCCCCATATCAAGGTCATCGGACCCGTCATCAGGAGACCGGAACCAGCCCGCAATTCTGGACGCCAGTTGCAAGACCCAAGTGGCCTTCTTTTCACCTTTTTGCGCGGTCTCGATGCCCTTGCCGATCCGGGTCAACCAATTGATCAGACGTGCCCTGTCCCAGCGCGGCGGCTTGTCCGTCGCAACCACCACGTCCACGACCTCCTTCAACTCAGTCTGCGCGCGCTCCGTGAGAACCTCTTCCACCTCGTCTGGCACACGGGCGATCTCGGCCCGCTCATCCGGTGACGGATCGCGGCGGGGCTCCAACGCGGCCAAACGCGCAATACGCGCCCGGATCAGATCATCCTGTAGGCACAATTCCTCGACCGAGGTATAAAGCGTCGCCTTAAGCGCCAGATGCGGCGGATCGTCAGGGTAGTCACCGTCTTCCATACGCTTGCTGAGCGCCATGCAGGCGTTCCAGAAACGGGTGGCCACCACGCTCGGATTGGCTCTGGCGGCGATCCCTCGCTCGATCAGCTGCGTCTCATAGGACGTGTCCGAAAGCCCGTTGCCACGGCCAGAGGTCAAGACGGCGGCCAACTCGATCCGCACTTGGTCGATTGCAAAGTCCAGCGGTTCGGCTGCAACGTCGACATCGGTCTCTACATCAAGGCGGCCATCTTCGCCCATCACCAGTGTCGGCGAAACCGAGGTTACATACAGCCGTTGGAGCCGGCGCACCTCTTTGGCGACAGCTTCCGGCCCTGCGTCCCAGACGTCAGCCTCTATCAAAGCCACATCACGCAGGATTTCCCACGGGGGCAAGGCGCCGTCCAGCAAGCCGGCGTACCAGCGGACCCACCACGCCCATTCGGGCGCGGCGGATGTCTTGAACGCATCCCAATCTGCCAAAAGGTCTGCGGCTGGTCCCGGGTCCGGCCAAAGCGGAGACGCGAGCATTTGATCAGCGCTTAGAAGTGCGTCTTCGAAAGCGGCGTAGAGCGTGGCGGAGTGGGTGGCGTAGGTGGAGCGAACAGAGTGGGTGGCGGAGAAGGCGGCAGCGGAGTGGGTGGCGTAGGTGGAGAGGGTGGCGGAGCGGGCGGCGGCGGCGGCAGGGAAAGCGGAGGCGGAGAGGGTGGCGGAGTGGGCGGCGGAGAGGGTGGCGGCGTTGGTGAGCGCCCCGCGCGTGATCGTATCGGCGGCAGGACACACCGCCGCTGCCGCCGATACGACGCTGCCCCGTATGCAAGCCAAAAACAATGCCGCGCCGTCGAAAGTCTCGCGCTTTTGATCGGCAACGGCCATCGGGGCAGGCATCGCGCGCAAAGCCGAGCGGGCCGCCAGCGCCTCGGACACGCGCCTGTCTTGGCCTTTTAGCCACGCCTCCAGCTCGTCGATTGATGTAATCTCTGCCATGCGCCGCGCCCCTAACCTGATAGCCCGACAGTGCCGCAGCTGACGCTGAGGCGCAACAGACCGCAGGCCCCGCCTAGCGCAGCGCCCGAAGCAAGGCGAGCGAAGGCTGGCCCGTCACCGGCAAGCCCGAGCGGCGCTGAAACGCGCGTATTGCGGCCTCTGTCGCAGGGCCGATCACGCCGTCGGCTTCGCCCACGTCAAAGCCGCGGCGGTTCAGGCCGCGCTGGATCGCCTTGCGATCCTCGAGCGTCAGGCCGCTGGCGTCGGGGCCAAAGCCCTGAACCAGCCCCGCGCCGCCCGCGATCCGGTCCGACAGAACGCCCACGCCGATCACGTATTTCAGCGCGTTGTTGTAACGGCGCAGGACGCGGGCGTTTGAAAAGGTCAGGAAGGCTGGGCCGCCGGTCTGGGGGATTTCCAGCCGGGCGCTGCCGTAGTCGGGCACCGCGCCGCCGCGCGCGCGGGTGACGCCGGCCGCATTCCAGGCCGCGACCGAGCGTGAAGAGCCCGACGCGCCGCGCAATCCGCCGGGGATGCGCACTTCGGTGCCCCATGGCACGCCGCGCCGCCAGCCGGACCGGCTGAGATAGGCCGCGGCCGAGGCCAGCCCGTCCGTCGGGTCATTCGGCGCCCAGATGTCGCGCCGCCCGTCGCCTCGGAAATCGACCGCATAGGCCTGATAGGTGGTGGGGATGAACTGGGTGTGGCCCATGGCGCCGGCCCAGCTGCCCAGCATACGTTCGGGCGCGATGTCGCCGCGCTGCACGATCCCCAGCGCGGCGATCAGCTGCGATTCAAAGAACGCCCCGCGCCGCCCGTCATAGGCCAGCGTGGACAGGGACGACATCACCGGCACTTCGCCCATGCGGGTGCCATAGCGGCTTTCGAGCCCCCAGATCGCCGTGACCACGTTGGCGGGCACGCCGTAGCGGCCTTCGATCTCGGCCAGCAGGGCGCGGCGCGCGGCCAGCTGGCGGCGGCCGTCCGAGATGCGCGTGTCAGAGGCGGCGATGGCCAGATAATCCTCGAGGCTGCGCGAGGTTTCGGCCTGGTTGCGGTCCAGCCGCACGACCTCGGGGACGAATCCTGCGCCGCGCATGGCGCGGTCAAAGACGGATGCGGGGATGCCCCGGGCCAGCGCCCGGGCACGGAACCCCTGAACCCAGGCGGCGTGGCCGGCGTTTGGCGCCGCGCGGAACCGGGCGGCTGCGGATGGGGCTGATGTGCGCGCAGCGGGGGCGCCGCCACCGCACCCCGCAAGAGCCGCCGCGCCCAAGGTGGCCACCCCAAGGCTGAAAGTGCGTCGTGACAGGTGCATGTTTGCCTCCCGGTCGATATGTCTGCTCGGGCGCTTTGCGCCGCTTGCGTGACCTGACCTTACCGGCGATGGCTGCGCAAGGGGAACCGGCGGCGCGGGGCGTCATCGGCAAGAGGTTGCGCGTGGGGCATTCCGGCCCGTCGCGTCTTGGGGTAAGAGCCCGGTATGAGCGGATTTTTCAGTGGCTTTTTCACCGGGCTTGGCCTGATCGTTGCGATCGGTGCGCAGAATGCCTTTGTGCTGCGTCAGGGGCTGCGGCGCGAACATGTGTTTGCGGTCAGCCTCGCCTGCGCGCTGTCCGATGCGATCCTGATTGCGGCGGGGGTGCTCGGGCTTGGCGCCCTGCTGGACATCGCGCCCTGGTTCGAGCCGGCGATGCGGTACGGCGGGGCGGCTTTTCTGATCTGGTACGGTGCGCGGGCGGCGCTGTCGGCATGGCGGGGCGGGCAGGCTCTCGAGGCCGGCGAAGCGGCGCGCACGCGGCTGGGGCCGACGCTGGCGACGGTGCTGGCGCTGACCTGGCTGAACCCGCATGTCTATCTGGATACGGTGATCCTTGTGGGGTCGATCGCGGCAACCTTCCCCGCGCCCAGAGTGTTCGGGGCCGGCGCCGTGCTGGCCAGTTTCGTGTTCTTCTTTTCGCTGGGCTACGGCGCGCGTCTTTTGGCGCCGCTGTTTGCGCGGCCGCGCAGCTGGCAGGTGCTGGACGGGCTGATCGCTCTGGTGATGTGGGCGATTGCGCTGAAACTTCTGCTCTGACCGCTTGCAACCCCTGCCCTGGGGGCGCACACCTTGGGCATGAGCCTGTCCGCCCCTTCGCGCCCTCTTGCCGGTATCCTTTGGATGGCCACTGCGGGCCTGTGCTTTGTGGCGGTGACCGCGCTGGTCAAGGTGCTTGGGCCTCGCATCCCGGCGGCCGAACAGGCGTTTCTGCGCTATGTTCTGGGGCTGGTGTTCCTGATCCCGATGCTGGGGCCCTTGCGGCGGACGACATTTGACGCGCGGCTGTGGCGGCTGTTCGGTATTCGCGGCGTCGGGCACACTCTGGCGGTGATCCTTTGGTTTTACGCGATGACGCGGATCCCGATTTCCGAAGTCACGGCGATGAATTACCTGTCGCCGGTCTATGTGACGCTGGGGGCTGCGCTGTTTCTGGGCGAAAAGCTCGCGGCGCGGCGGATCATCGCGATTGTCGTGGCGCTGGTCGGGGTCGCGGTCATCCTGCGCCCGGGATTTCGCGAGGTCGACACCGGGCATCTGGCTATGCTGGGCACGGCGGTTCTGTTCGCGGTCAGCTACCTGACGGCCAAGATCGTGGCAGACGAGGTGGCGCCCGCTGTGGTCGTGGCGATGCTGTCGATCACTGTGACGATCGGCCTTGCGCCCTTTGCCCTGGTGGTCTGGGTCTGGCCGACAGGGTGGGAGGTGATGATGCTGTTCGCCGTTGCCGTCTTTGCCACGGCCGGGCATTACGCGATGACGCTGGCGTTCAAGGCCGCGCCGGTCACGGTCACGCAGCCTGTGACGTTCCTGCAGCTGGTCTGGGCCGTGCTGCTGGGCGCGCTGGTCTTTGCCGAACCGGTGGACGGGTTCGTGATCCTGGGCGGGGTGCTGATCCTGGCCGCGGTCAGCTTTATCACCTGGCGCGAGGCGGCGTTGAAACGGCGTGCGGTCACTCCGCCCTCGGGCGCGACCAAGCTGTAGGACACCCGAACGGGCGACCCCGTCTGCGACGAGACCCGCCCGCCCGGGACCTTCGCAAAGGTGGGGTGCCGGGCGGCAGAGCTGCAGCGACCCGTGTCAGGTCTTGAGCCGGACGGCCAGCTCGGCACCCAGCGTATTGGCCAGGGATTCAAGGCGCGCCTGTGCGACTTCGCCATACAAAGGCCAGCTGTCGGGGTTGAGGCTGAGCCGCAAGACACGCTTTTTCGGTGCCCAGTGCAGCGTGCCGATCTTGGTGTCGCGCGACATCCACAGCATCGCGCCAAAGCGCATCGCCTTGCCCAGCACTTCGGCCTCGAGCCGGGCCTCGGGCGGCAGCAGGTCGATCAGCCCGGCAAAGGGCGACGCCGCCGGGTTGTTGCGGTACCGGTACATCAGCGCAAGACCCAGATAGACGCGTTCCGAATGGCGCAGCCCGCCCAGGTTGGCGCGGGTGGCGTTGTCAAAGCAGATGTCGGCCCGGTAGTCGGGATGCGCCCGCCAGGACACATCGTGCAGCAGGCAGGCGGCGCGGATCACGCGCTTGCGCTCGGGCTTGGCGGATTTGAACAGCGGCTCGACAAAGCTGTAGAGCGTTTTGCCAAAGCCGGGCAGGCGGGCATCCTTGGCCTCGGCAAAGCGGCAGGCCTCGATCAGCGGATCGCGGTCGCGCAGGCGCTGGGGCATCTGTTCGTACAGCATGCCCTCGCGGATCCCATAGCTGGACAGTGCGATATCGGCCGGTTTGAAGACCGACAGCAGTTCTTTGAGAACCTCGGCCGCGTAGGGCACCAGAGCCATCCGGGCGCTGGACAGACCGCAGGCGAGGCGCAGCTCTTCAAGGTCGGCTTCGGCGATATACCGGGCCGTGGCGGTCACATCGCGGCGGGTCATCCGGTATTCGTGCTGGACGTGCAAAGGATAGTCCTGCCGGTGCATGTCGATCCGCGCCAGCGCCCGCCACGACCCACCCACCAGGAACAGGCGGTTGGATTGCGGGCCCATATAGTCGGCCAGCTCGGCCACACGAGTGCGGATCGCGGCGCGCCGGGCTTTCTTGCCGCCTTTGAGAGCCTTGAGCTTGAGCGGCCCGAGGTCCGATGTGATGCGTTTGCCGACCGTCCCGCCCGAGATTTCGGCCAGCTCCATCGACGATCCGCCAATGTCGCAAACCAGGCCATAGGATCCGGGCCAGCCCAGCAGGACGCCCTGCGCGGACAGGCGCGCCTCTTCGGCGCCGTCGATGATCCAGACTTTGACGCCTGTCTCATCCTCGATTTCCTGTGCAAAGGCCGCGCCGTCGGCGGAATCGCGCATCGCGGCGGTGGCGACGGCGGTCAGCGGCGGCAGCCCCATCCCGTCGGCCAGCCGTTTGAAGCGCTGCATCGCGGCCAGAGCGCGGGCGCGTCCCGTGGGGTTGAGATAGCCCGTTTCCGACACGCCTTCGCCCAGCGCGCACATGATCTTTTCGTTGTAGAAATAGGCCGGCGACCGGGCTGCCCCGTCAAACACCACCAGCCGGACCGAGTTGGACCCGATATCAACCACGCCCACCCGCGCCAGGTGCCGTGTCGAGGGATCGTCGAACAAAGGGCGCCCGAACGGCCCCCAATCGCTGTCCTGGGTGTCGGCTGTGCCGTCCATCACATCCCCCTCAGGCTGCATCCGGGGCGACCATGCGCGAAAAGGCGGGGCGCGGTCAATCGCCGTTGGTCATTCCTCGGTATGGGTCAGTTTGGGCACGTCCTTGGCCCCGGCTGACCCACGGCCCGAAAGCGACGGGTTTTCCATAAAGAACTTGTGGCAGTTGAAGGCAAAAGCGTCCTCGGGCACCTCGGGGCGAGCAAAAGAGCCATCGGGCGCCATGATCCAGCTTTGCGCCACATCGGCCAGGTTGGCGGCCATGATCTGGCTGACGATCTGTGCCTTGACGGTTGCGTTGCGGATTTCGATCAGCGTCTCGACCCGGCGGTTCAGGTTGCGGCCCATCCAGTC
>JAHDCH010000377.1 GCA_020629995.1 Pseudaestuariivita sp.
TGTGGAATTTCTACCTCACGTCTTGCGCGGCGACCTTCCACAGCGGTAATTGTGACGTCACCCAGATCACAATTCGCAAGCCCGCCTGAGCCATGTTCTTTCCAACTGCCGCCAAACTCATCGCAGCCCTGATCCTGGGGGCGGTGGGTTATTACGTGTCCGAGCTGATCAAGCCGATCATGATCGAGGAAAAGTCGATCACAGCCTTTGGCAAATTCAGCCTTGTGAACTTTGCCGTGGGCTTCCTGACCGGGTGGCTGACCATTGGCAGCCGGGTCGGGCGCGGGTTCTCGGCGGCGATCAGCGTCGGCGTCACGGCCATGGCGGTGATGGTCCTGTGGGGGTTGTTCCTGCAGGCTGCGAACGAGATGTTCGCGCTGGCCATGAAAAACCGGTACGGCGGCCCTGTCGAGGCGATCTCGGCCGTGTTCGAACTGGCGATCGAGTATTTCTACCTGATGTCCACGGTCGAGATCTGGGGCACGCTGATCATCGGTGGCATTGTCGCAGCCGTCGCTGCCGAGATCGCTGACCGACGCTGGAACTAGCGGGATGAGCGACCTGCGCCTGCCAGCCGACCTGGCCTGGGTGCTTCTGGTCGCACGGGTGATTTCGGTCGCGCCGCCGCTGCGGCGCACCACGCTGAAACATCACGCCTTGCGCGCCTATGGACCGGCCTCTGTCCCGGTGTTTGTCAAAGAGACGGGCGCCAGCGCAGACGCGGTTGATCTGCGCAACCTCGATCCCGGCGAAGCGGCCGAGGTGGGGTGGCTGCTCGAAGTGCTGACCGGCATAGAGGGCGCCTTGGGCACGGCCCCGGTGCTGGCAGGTGATACCGCGGGTCTGGGCCCGGCACCTGCCGAAGACTGGAGCCAGACCGCGGGCCGCATCCTCGCCGAGGCGATGCCCGAAGTTCTGGCCTACCGCAACAGGCTGCCGGCGGCCCGCGTGGCTGCCTTGATCCCGCAAGCGGCCATGCGCGCGTGGTCGCGTCTGCTGGCCCGTCAGGAGGCACCGCGCGACATGGGCGCGCCGCCCGGTGACGGCAAGGTCGCCATCACGCGCCACGTCTATGCGCATGGCGGCTTTTTCGCGCTGCGCGAAATGGAGGTCGCCCAGCGGCGCTTTGATGGGACGATGTCGGCCCCGGGCGTCCGGGCTGTGTTCAACGGATTTGATGCCGCTCTGGTGCTGCCCTATGACCCGGTGCGCGACCGAGTGCTGCTGATCGAACAATTCCGCATCGCGGTTGCGTTACGCGGCGGGCCGAACCCTTGGGTGCTGGAGCCGATTGCCGGGCTGGTGGACGCGGGCGAAGATCCGGCCACCACCGCCCGCCGCGAAGCGATGGAGGAAGCGGGCCTGACACTGGGCGACCTGATCCCCATCGGGCGCGGTCATCCCAGCCCCGGAGCGGTCACCGAATTCTATCACATGTTCCTTGGGCTGGCCGATCTGCCGGACGACGCCAGCGGCCTTGGCGGGCTGGCGAGCGAGGGCGAAGACATCCGCTCGCACATCCTGCCGTTCGACGCGTTCATGCAGCGGATCGACGATGACGCTTTCTCGGCCATGCCGATTGCCATGATGGGGCTGTGGCTGGCGCGGCACCGGGACAGGCTGCGCGCGGGGGGCGGCCCGGGTTGAACACGGCAGGGCAGGGGCGTAGACCAAGACAAACGGCCCAAAGGACACGCCCCATGCGCACCGCTCAGAACCTTGTCGACGCGATTGGCAAAACGCCCCTGATCCGCCTGACCGCCGCATCCGAGGCAACGGGCTGCGAAATCCTCGGCAAGGCCGAATTTCTGAACCCGGGCCAATCGGTCAAGGACCGCGCAGCGCTGTCGATCATCAAGGCGGCGATCGCCAGCGGCGCACTGAAACCCGGCGGCACGATCGTCGAGGGCACCGCGGGCAACACAGGCATCGGCCTTGCGCTGGTGGGCGCGTCGATGGGCTACAAGACGGTCATCGTCATCCCCGAGACGCAAAGCCAAGAGAAAAAGGACATGATCCGCCTTGCGGGCGCCGAGCTGGTGCAGGTGCCCGCCAAACCCTACCGCGATCCAAACAATTACATCCGCTATTCCATGCGTCTGGCCGAAAAGCTGGCGCAGACCGAACCCAACGGCGCGATCTGGGCCAACCAGTTCGACAACACTGCCAACCGGCAGGCCCATATCGACACAACCGGCCCCGAGATCTGGGAACAGACAGGCGGACGGGTTGACGGCTTTATCTGCGCCGCCGGGTCGGGCGGCACCGTGGCGGGCGTCGGCATGGCGCTGCAGCCCAAGGGGGTCAAGGTCGGCCTTGCCGATCCCATGGGCGCGGCGCTCTACAATTTCTATACCAATGGCGAACTGGCCTCGTCCGGCGGGTCGATCACCGAAGGGATCGGGCAGGGGCGGATCACGGCCAACCTTGAAGGGTTCACTCCGGACATGGCCTTCCAGATCCCGGATGACGAGGCGCTGCCCATCGTGTTTGACCTGCTCGCGCA
>JAHDCH010000378.1 GCA_020629995.1 Pseudaestuariivita sp.
CGACCTGGTAGGATGAAGGGCACAGGATGTTTCCAAAGCCCTGCTGTTCGGCCTCAAGAACGATATCGCGGCAATGCGCCCAGCTGGAGCGGAGCGCGCCGTCGGGAACGCCCAGAAACTGGTAATCATCTGAACACAATGCCGAAAACCACGAAACCTCGACCGCGTCGAGATCGGGGGAGGTGATCGGAACAAGCGTCATCTGAGGCTCCGGCGAGGGCAAGTTTTCTCTTGCGTAGCAGCCCCATTTCAGTAGATCAATAGTGTATCAATTGATTGTGCGACCAGATGCCCGACCAGACTGCCCTGCCACTTTATGTCCAGCTCAGCGAACTGGTGATCCGCGAAATCGCGGCGGGGCGCTATCTGGATGGTGACAAGCTGCCGCCCGAGCGCGAGATGGCAGCTAGCCTGGGCACCTCGGTCGGCACGCTGCGCAAGGCGCTGGCCGAGCTGACAGCGCGGGGCTTTCTCGAACGGCGGCACGGGTCGGGCAATTACGTGCGCGTGCCCGAACAGCCCGACAATATCTACGCGTTCTTCCGGACCGAGCTGATCGAAGGTGGCGGCCTGCCAACAGCCGAAGTGCTGTCGGTGGATCGCCGCCCCAAACGCGGCGACCTGCCGCCCTTTGGTCCGGAGGCCGAAGGGCAGCGGATCCGCCGGTTGCGGCGCCTTTCGGGTCAGCCCGCAGTTCTGGAAGAGATCTGGCTGGATGCATCCTATGCCCCGACACTGACCGGCGAGGATCTGTCGGAATCGCTGTATTATACCTACCGCTCGCGGTTGGGGTTCTGGATCACCCGTGCCGAAGACCGGGTGAGCCTGCGTGCGGTCCCGGATTGGGCACCGCCAAGTTTCGGACTTGCGCCGGGCGCGCACACGGTGTGTGTGATCCGGCAAAGCTGGGATCAGCAGGGGCGCCCGTGCGAGGCGTCGCTGAACTGGATCGACACGAATGTCGCGGCCTATGTGGCGCGCATAAGATAAGGACAGACACGTGCAAGTCATCAACTACGGGATCATCGGCTGCGGCATGATGGGGCAAGAGCACCTGCGCAATATCGCCTTGCTGAAAGGCGCGCGCGTGGCGGCGACTTATGAACCCGACGACATCATGGCCCAGGCCGCCAAGGCCATCGCCCCCGGCGCCGAGATGATGAACAGCGCATGGGACCTTCTGGCGCGCGACGATCTGGATTGCCTGCTGGTGGCGTCGCCCAATTACCTGCATGTCAGCCAGCTCGAAGAGATTGCCGCGCGCAATCCCCTGCCGCTGCTGATCGAAAAGCCGCTGTTCACGGATCCCGAAGACGCAGCGCGCGTGCAGGCCATTGGCGACAGCTATGCCGCGCCGATCTGGGTGGCGATGGAATACCGCTACATGCCGCCCGTTCAGACCTTTGTCGAACAGGTGCAGGCCGCCACGGGTGGCCCGCGCATGCTGACCATCCGCGAACACCGCTTTCCTTTTCTGCCCAAGGTTGGCGACTGGAACAGGTTCAACCGCTACACCGGCGGCACTCTGGTCGAAAAATGCTGCCACTTCTTTGACCTGATGCGCCTTATCCTGCGCGCAGAGCCGGTTCGCGTGATGGCCAGCGCAGGCCAGGAGGTGAACCACCTTTCGGAAACCTACGACGGAGAAACACCCGACATCTGGGATACGGCCTATGTGATCGTGGATTTCGACAGCGGCGCGCGCGCCATGCTCGAGCTGTGCATGTACGCCGAGGGTGCGCGGTTCCAGGAGGAAATCAGCGCCGTCGGCCCCACTGGCAAGATCGAGGCGCTGGTGCCCGGGCCGGGCCGGTTCTGGCCGACGCATCTGGGCACGCCGCCGGTGCCGCAGGTCATCGTCTCGCCGCGCCAGCCCAAGGGCCCTCAGGCGGTCGACATCCCGGTCGACCCCACCATCCTGGATGCGGGCGACCACAACGGATCCACCTTCTATCAGCATGTGCGTTTTCTGGATGTGGTCCGAAATGGCGGTGCGCCCGAAGTGACGCTTCGCGATGGGGCGCGCGCGGTCGAAATGGGGATGGCGGCACAGCAATCAGCCCGCGAAGGGATCGCGATTGCGGTGAAATAGTGGCGACAATTCCCCGTGATGCGCCAAAGGCAACATCAAACAGCGCATGTATCTTGTTGATTGCGCCACATAATATTGTGTAGTCACGCAGCCTTGCGGCAAATGGTGCCATTTTTGCCGCAAAACATCCGCCAAATCCGGCGTTTTTGGGAAAATCGATAAAATTCTGGCGAATACGGCAGAATTGCGGTATTCCGGCGGCAGAGCAAAAACGTGGCACGTCCAGAAGAGGCGGCCCCTGAGGTAGAGCGGTGGTCTTATGAGCGCGATTGATTTCGTCGTCCGTACTGGTGCGGGCAATGTACAGCGTGGTGTCGTCGATAGCGGCGCAGAACAATCAACAATCCAAGGTGGTCCGGGGCGGGAAATCTCGCTGAACCTCGCGCAGACGGATCTGCGCGGGTACTTCCG
>JAHDCH010000034.1:0-2491 GCA_020629995.1 Pseudaestuariivita sp.
CGTCGGCCACTGCTTCGGCGCGGCGGGTGTCCACATCGGCCAGCGCGGCGGCGCGGCGCGCCTCTTCGGCCTCGGCAGCCAGCGCATCAATCTGTGGCTGGCGGGCGGTGATGGCGGCCAGCGCGGCGCGGGCTTCAGCCCGGAGCGCGAGGCGGCGCGCGACCCCGGTTGCCTCGGCCAGAGCGGCGGCGGCGGTATCTGCGGCGCTGCGTGCTTCGGCCGCGGCGGTGGCGGTGCGCAAGGCGTCGGCGCGGGCAAGGGTGATGCCTTGGCCAAGAGCCTCGAGGCTTTCGAACCCTTCGGCGGTCAGCTGCGCGGCGGCGGCGGCGCGTTCGGCGCGGATGCGCTCTTCGGCGTCCCGGGCGGTTTGCGCGAGATCGTCGATCAGCGCACGGAACAGCGACACGTCGAACAGCTCGCGCAGGATTTTCTGACGCTCGTCGGTCTTGGCGGCGAGGAACTTTTCGAACTGGCCCTGAGGGAGCAGGACGATCTGGCGGAATTCATCGCCGCTGTAGCCCAGCACGTCCTCGACCGCGGCGGCGACATCGGTGAGCTTGCGTTCGGCCAGCGGGGTGCCGCGCGCGGTTTCGGTGATCTGGTCCAGCGCCAGACCAGTGGCGTCGAACAGCCAGGCTTCGGGTTTGGCCTCGGTTTCACCGCCACCGCGTTTCGAAGGGCGCATCTGGAGGGGGCGGCGCAGGGCGACATAGCGGCGCGCGCCCACGTCGAACACCAGTTCCACCTCGGTCAGGGTGCCGGGCGCGGCCATGTCGGCGCGCACTTGGGCGGATTTGTCGCCCTTGGCGGTTTCGCCGAACAGGGCAAAGGACATGGCAGAGAACAGCGTGGATTTGCCCGACCCGGTCGCGCCGTAGATCCCGAACAGCCCCGAAGCGAGCGCCGCCGAGAAATCGACAACCGTGCGGTCCGGATAAGGCCCAAAGGCCTGAAGCGTGAGGCGCAGGGGTTTCAAGAGCCGCATTCCTCGCGGGAGGCGGCGGCAAGGCGGCCAAAGGCCGAGGCCGTCACAGAGATTTCGGCCTCGGTCAGGCCGGAGCCGCGCACATGGGTGACAAAGGCGTCCACCACGTCCGAAGGGGCGGAACGCGCAGGCAGGCTGGGCGCGGATTTCACCTCGGGGGCCGAGGCGCGCGCGGTATAGGCGATCTGGCAGGTGTTCGGAAAGACCGCCCGCAGGCGGGGCATGGCGTCGATCACAGGGGTGGGATCGCTGAGTTCGGCACGCAGCAGGGCGGGCGAAGGCGGCAGGGCCAGAAGCTCGGCGAAGGTGCCACGCAGCACCTCGACCGGGCGCAGGGGGGCAAGAGGCAGCTCGGTGACCGAAGCGGCACCATCCGGACCCAGATCGACCAGCGACAGGGATTTCTGCGCGCCTGCCTCGTCAAAGCCGAAGGCAAGTGGCGCGCCGGAGTAACGGATGTGCGGAGCGCCCACGGTCTGGGGCCGGTGCAGGTGGCCGAGGGCCACGTAGTCGGCCCCGTCAAAGACAGACGGGCGCACGTTTTCGATCCCGCCCACACGGGCAAGGGGGCGTTCGGCCTCGGTGCCCGTGCCGCCGGCGACAAAGGCATGGGCGGCCACGACCCAGCGCGCGCCCGGTGGCACGGCGCGGCGGGCGGAGGCGACCTGCGCGGCGATCACGTCTTCGGGGGTGGCGATGCGTTCGTCGCCAAAGCAGGCACGGGCGGCGTATTCAAAGGCAAAGGGCAGGGCGGAGAAGGCGACGGGGCCGTGCGCGTCGTGCAGCACCAGCGCAGGCTCGTCCGCGCGCAGCTCGCCCCGGATCAGGGCGCGGGCCGGGTCGGTCATCACGCCCATGGCGCCGATCCGGTCGGCCTGATCGTGATTGCCGGCCATGGCGACCACGGCGCAGGAGGTTTCATCCACCACACGGCGCAGAAAGGCGTTGAACTGGCTGACCGAGCGCGCGGGCGGCGTCGCACGGTCAAATATGTCGCCGGCGATCAGCAGCACATCGGCGGCCTGCGCCGTCAGAGCGTCAAAGATCTGCGACAGGATATGTGCGTGGTCCTCTTCGAGGCTCAGCTGGCCCAGAGTGCGGCCCAGGTGCAGATCGGCAGTGTGGAGAATCCTCATGGCCTGTTGATACACCCCGCGCGCGGGCCTGTCAGGCGGGTGGCGCAGAGGTGCCGCGCACGATCAGCTCGGGCGGGATCAGGGCACCTGAGCTGGGGGTGCTGCCTTCGGTGATGAGCGCGGTGATCGCGCCTGCGGCCTCGGCTCCGATGGTGCGCGCGGGGATGCGCACGGTGGTCAGGCCGGGTTCGAAATCGCGCGAGCCGTTGAAATCGCCGATGCCGGTGATCGTGATGGCCGAAGGGCACGGGATCGCGGCGCGTGCGAGCGCATGGAGCGCGCCCCAGGCCAGCACATCGTTGCCGCAGATGATCGCCGAGGGGCGCGCGGGGCCGGAGATGAGGCGCGCCGTCGCCTCTTTGGCGGCGGC
>JAHDCH010000034.1:2591-15702 GCA_020629995.1 Pseudaestuariivita sp.
GCGATCCCGTCGACCCGGTGTTCGAGCATCTTGCGGGCAAGGGCATATTCGCGCTCGAGACTGTAGCCATGCGAGGCCAGAAGGATGGTGAAGCCGCGCGCCTCGACCGCTTCGGAAAAGCTCTGGATCAGTTCGGCAAAGATCGCCTGGTCGATGGTTGGCACGATCAGCCCGATGGTGCCCGAGCGGATGCCGTGGATCGTCTGGGCGGCGCGGTTGCGGATATAGCCCAGACGCCGCACCGCAGCGTCGATCCTCTTGCGAGTCGCGGGGCTGACGAGATCCGGATGATTGAAGCTGCGCGACACGGTCGAAGGCGACACGCGGGCCGATTTGGCAACGGCTATAATGTCGACTTTCTTCATGTGTGTCAGACCTTTGCGAGGCGTTTCGGGGCAATTTATGAAAACATTTGCAATACTATTTTCATTCCATACCCTGATCCGGGAATTCAGAGCAAGCCGCGGGGAGGTTGCGTGGAGTTCCTGTTCTACTTTGGTGACGTGTTCACGCCGTTCAACTTTGGGCTGCTGCTGATCGGCACCATTGGCGGGTTGATCCTGGGCGCGACACCGGGGCTGTCGCCGACGATGGCGGTGGCGCTGCTGATCCCGTTCACGTTCAAGCTGGAGCCGGCGCAGGGGCTGATCCTGCTGGGCGCGGCCTACACATCCACGGTGGCGGGGGGCGCGGTGAGTGCGATCCTGCTCAAGATCCCCGGAGCACCCGCCAACATCGCCACCACGCTTGATGGGCACACGATGGCGCAGAAGGGGCAGGGCGCGAGGGCGCTGCAGCTGTCTTTCCTCGCCTCCGCCGTGGGCGGGGTGTTTGGGGTGCTGCTGCTGATCTTCCTCACGCCGGTGCTGGCCAAATGGGCGCTGGCGTTCGGGCCGAGCCATTTGTTCTGGCTCGCCATTCTGGGGGTCACGGTGATTGGCTCGCTGGATGGGTCATCGGTGGTGAAGGGGCTGCTGTCGGGCTGTATCGGGCTGTGGCTGGCGACGGTGGGCTTTGACGACATCATGGGCGCGCAGAGGTTCATCTTTCACGACGCGGTGGCGGGCGGGATCAACGTGATCCCGGCGCTGATCGGCCTGTTCGCGATCCCGCAGGTGATTACGATGTTTGCCAAGGGGCGGGCGCGGCTGGATGCCGAGGTTCTGAGCGTGGAAAAGCACCCCATCGGCAAGGCTCTCAAAGAGGTCGCGAGCCGGGGGCGGGCGCTGACCATCGGGACGATCACGGGCTCGATCATTGGCCTGATCCCCGGTGTGGGCGGGCAGATTGCCGGGCTGGTGGCCTATGACCAATCCAAAAAGCTGAGCCCCGAGAGCCGCAAGTTTGGCACAGGGCACCCCGAAGGCGTGATCGCCGCGGAAAGCGCGAACAACGCGATGGTGGGGCCAAGCCTTGTGCCGTTGCTGACCCTGTCGATCCCCGGATCGCCCACGGCTGCGGTGCTGTTGGGCGGGCTGTTGATCCATGGGATTTTCCCGGGCAGCGATCTGTTCGACAATTACCCGGACGTGGCCTGGACATTCATCAACTCGATGCTGGTCGGGCAGATCCTGATGTGCATCTTTGGCCTCTACGTGGCCGGTCTGGCCGCAAGGGTGGCGCAAGTGCCGAACAATGTCATGGCGGCGGTGGTGCTGGGGCTGGCGGTGTTTGGCAGCTATTCGGTGCAGAACTCGATGGGCGATGTCTATGTCATGGCGGCGCTGGGCACGGGGATGTATTTCCTTGAGCGGTTCGGCTTTTCGGCGGCGCCGCTGGTGCTGGGCCTGATCCTGGGGCCGATTGCCGAGGCCAATTTCATCCAAGGGTCGATGATCGCCAATGCCACGTCCAGCGTGGGGCAGTATTTCTTTACCGGCGCGCTGAACCTGACGTTGATCGCGATTGTGGTGCTGTCGGTGGCCTATTCGGTGTGGATGGAGCTGCGCGCGCGCCGCTACACCACCAAGGACGAGGCCGTGGCCAAGGAGGAGGCGCTGTCATGAGCGATCTGCCCCGCACCCAGCACATCATCGCCAGCGGGATCGTGGCGGGCGTGGGCCTGGCCGTGGCCTATGTCAGCTATACCCAGCAGCCGAGTGAGGCCTTTGTGTTCCCGCGTCTGATCGCGACGGTGTTCGTGGTGCTGGCGCTGTGGACCTTTGGCAAGGCGGTCCTGGGGCGCACGAAGGTGGGCAATGGCCTGAGCGCACGGGCGCTGACAAACATCGCGCCGGGGCTGATCGTGGCGCTGGTCTATATCTTTTGGGCGGCCAAGGGGCTGGGGTTTTACACGGCCACCACGCTCGCCTTTTTCATTCTTGTATCGCTTTACGATCCGGCGCCGCATGGGCAGATGCGCAGCTGGATCAGGCGCCTGATACTCACCGCCGGGTTCTGGGCGGTCATGTATGCTCTCTTTGCGCAAGTGCTGAACGTGTTCACACCGCGGGAGATCTTTTTCTGAACCGCAAGAGCGGCAGATCACACCTTTAGGGAGGAAAGACCAATGAAGAACCTGATTGCTGGCGCCGCGATGGCGCTGATGGGCCTTGCGGGCGCTGCGGCGGCGGATGGCCATGCCAATTACCCCGAGCGGCCCATCATGCTGATGGTCAGCTATGGCGCGGGCGGGGCGACCGATTTTCAGGCGCGCATCGTGACCATGACCGCCGGAAACGAAGACGCGCTGGGCATGCCCATCGCGATCATCAACAAGCCGGGCGCAGGCGGCCGCGTGGGCTGGAACTGGTTTGCGAGCCAGGCCGAGGCCGATGGCTATACCATGGGCGCCTACAACATCCCGCATTTCATCGCGCAGTCGATCGAAGGTGGCGTGAGCTATGGTGCAGACAGCTTTGAGCCGATTGCCAACTGGGGCGCGGACCCGGCGGTGTTTGTTGTGGCCGCTGACAGCCCATTCAATTCGATGGGCGACGTGGTGGAGTATGCCAAGGAGAACCCGGGCAAGCTGACCTTTTCGGGCGCGGGTCTGTTTGTTGGGCACCACATCGCGGCGCTGCAGCTGGAGAAGGCGGCGGGCGTGAAGCTGGCCTATATCCCCAGCAACAAGGGCGGAGCCGGTGCGATGAAATCGGTGATCGCGGGCGAGGTGCTGGGCGGCGTCAACAACCTGAGCGACGCGTTCCGGGCGCGCGAGGCGGGCAACGTCAAGATCCTCGGCGTGTTCGACCTGGAGCGGAACGATTTCCTGCCCGACGTGCCGACGCTGATGGAGCAGGGCTTTGACATCGACAACGCGAGCGTGAACTTCCGCGGAGTGATGGTGCCCAAGGGCACGCCGCAGGGCATCATCGACAAGCTGGCCGCGACGGTGCCGGCGATGTTCGAGAACTCCCGCGTGCAGGGCAAGATGAAGGCGGGCGGATCGCCGATGCACATCATGACCCGCGACGAGGTGCTCGAGATGTGGGCAGCGCGCGAGGAGACGCTGAAGGAGCTGCTTGCAGGTCTGTGAGCGATCCGGGTATCGCCGCGCATGCGGCGACCCGGGGGGGGGGGGGGGGGGGGGGGGGGGGGGCCGCGCGCGCGGAGAGGTCTGTGAGCGATCGGGGCCGCGCTTGCGGCGACCCGCCGGGAGGGGCCAGCCCCTCCCGGACCCACCCCGGGATATTTATCGCCAGAAGAAGTCAGGACCCAAGGGCCTGGAGGGACGTGTCATGGAAGCAGGCGGCGAGATGGCAGAGCTGGACGAGGTGATCGCAAGGGCGAGAGCCGCGCAGGCGAAGTACGAGCGAGGCGGAAGCCAGGCGCGCTATGACAGGGCCGCCGAGGCAGCGGCCTGGGCGATCATGGAGCCGGGGCGGAACCGGGAGCTGGCCGAGCTGGCCGTCGAGACGACGGGGCTGGGCAATGTGGATGACAAGATCACCAAGAACCACCGCAAGACGCTGGGGCTGATGCGCGACATCAAGGGCGTCGCCACATGGGGCGTGGTGGAGGATGACCCAGGCACCGGGATCACCAGGGTGGCGAGGCCCAAGGGCGTGGTGGGGGCGATTGTGCCGTCGACCAACCCGGCAGCGACACCGGCGAACAACATCATCAACGCGCTGAAATGCGGCAATGCCATAGTCGTGGCGCCATCACCCAAGGGGGTGGCGGCCTGCGAGAGGCTGCTGGAGTTCGTGAGGGAGGAATTTGCCAAGATCGGGGAGGATCCCGACCTGGTGCAGATGGTGCCGGCGCCGGGGTCGAAGGCCAGGACGCAGAGGCTGATGGAGGCCTGCGACATGATCGTGGCCACAGGCAGCCAGAACAACGTGATGCGCGCGCAGACAGCCGGCACACCGGCGGTGGCCGTGGGGGCCGGGAACGTGACGGTGATCGTGGACGAGACCGCAGATCTGGCGGCGGCGGCGGAGAAAATCCGCGCCTCGAAGACCTTTGACAACGCAACATCGTGTTCATCGGAGAATGCGGTGATCGTGGTCGAGGAAGCGCGGGAGGCGTTCATCGCAGAGATGGCCAGAGCGGGCGGCGCGCTGGTGGAGGATGAGGCCGGCGTGGTGAAGGCGCTGTGGCCGGAAGGGCACCTCAACAGGGCGGCGATTGCACAGGACGCGGGGCCGATGCTGAAGGCCCTGGGGCTGGAGGGGACGGTGCCGGAGGGGACCGAGTATATTGCCGTGCCGACCCAAGGGATCGGCCCAGAGCATCCGCTGTCGGGGGAAAAGCTGAGCCGGGTGCTGGCGCTGTATACAGCGAGGGATTTTGACGAGGCGCTGGAGCTGGCCGGAGAGATCCAGGCCTATCAGGGGGCGGGGCATTCGGTTGGGCTGCATTCGGCCGAGGACGCAAGGGCGCTGCGGATGGCAAAGGAGCTGCCGACCGCGCGCATCATCGTCAACCAGGCGCACACCTTTGCCACCGGCGGAGCCTTTACCAACGGGATGCCCTTTTCGCTGTCGATGGGCTGCGGCAGCTGGGGCGGCAACGCGGTGGACGAGAACGTCCATTGGAGGCATTTCCTGCAATATACACGCATCGTGCGAGAAATCCCGGCGCGCGAGCCGACGCTGGACGAGATCTTTGGCGCCTATTGGGATGCGGCGGGGCGATGAGCAAAGCCGGTGCAGCACCGCCAAGGGGCACTGTCCGGGACTGGCTGGCGCGGCGCGCGGGCGAGGGCAGCACGGCCATGGTCTTTCCCGAGACGGGCGAAGAGCTGGGCTGGGCGGAGCTTGAGGCCGAAGCACTGGGGTTCGCCCGGGACCTGACCGCGCGCGGAGCGCAGAGCGGCGAGAGCATCGCGCTGGTCACGCCCAATTGCCGCGAGGGGATCGTCGCGCTGTATGGAGCGCTGGTCGGCGGGTTCAGGGCCACGATGATCAACCTTGCCGCGGGGCGCGACGCGATTGCCTACGCGCTGGACCATTCGGGCGCGCGGTTTGCCTATGTGCACGGCAGCGCCGGGCCGTTGTTTGCCGAGGCGGCGGGAGGGCGCATCGCGCAGGTGGCCCCGGGCCAGGGCAGGGGCGCCGCCGAAGATGTCGCCTTGCACGAGGTAACGTCCCAAAGCCACGCATTGCTGATGTACACATCGGGCACCACAGGGCGGCCCAAGGGCGTGCTGCACAGTCACCAGAGCCTGCTGGCGGGCGGCTGGACCACGACGCTGGCGCACGGGCTGGGGCCGGGGGACCGGGGCTTTTGCGTGCTGCCGGTCTATCACATCAACGGGCTGTGCGTGACGGTGATGGGCGCGCTGGTGTCGGGCGGGTCGCTGGCGGTGGTTGGGCGCTTTTCGGCCAGCGCATTCTGGGAGCAGGCGGCAGAGGCCGGGGTCACATGGTTTTCGGCGGTGCCGACGATCATCTCGCATCTGCTGCACGGCAAGGGTGGGCCGGACGCGGCCACACGCACGCGGCTGCGGTTTGGCAGGTCGGCGTCAAGCGCGCTGGCGGTCGAGACGCAGACCGCCTTCGAGGCCCGGTTCGGAATGCCCATCATCGAAACGATGGGCCTGACCGAGACGGCGGCGCAGATCCTGTCGAACCCGCTGCCGCCCGGAGTGCGCAAGGTCGGCTCGCCCGGGGTGGGCTATGGCTGCGACGTGCAGATCCAGGGGCCGGACGGGCAGGAGGTGCCGCGCGGGGAGGAAGGCGAGATCGCCGTGCGCGGGCCGAACGTGATGCAGGGTTATCTGAACAACCCCGAGGCCACGGCCGCGGCGTTCCGAGAAGGCTGGTTGCTGACCGGAGATCTGGCGAGGATGGATGCGGACGGCTACGTCTTTGTCACCGGGCGGCTGAAAGAGCTGATCATCAAGGGCGGAGAGAACATCGCGCCCCGCGAGGTGGACGAGGCGCTGTACGCCCATCCCGACGTGGTCGAGGCCGCCGCCTTTGCCCGGCCCTGCGCGCGCTATGGCGAGACGGTCGAGGCGGCGGTGCGGGTCAGCGAAGGCTCGGACCTGACCGCAGAGGCACTGCTCGATATCTGTCGCGCCCGTCTGGGCCGGTTCAAATGCCCCGACAGGGTGCATTTCCTGCCCGAGCTGCCCAAGGGCCCATCGGGCAAGATCCAGCGGCTGAAGATCGCCGAAGCCGTCAGAATTGCCGCAGAATAATGCGCCTGCGCCTCAGCTGTCCCGGCGGCGACCGGTGGCCGCGTCGAACAGGTGCAGCGATCCGGGTTGGGGCGCAAAGCGCATCACGGCCTCGCCATCGCCAAGGGCGTGAACGCCCGGCAGGCTGACGGTGAGGGCAGCGCCGCCCGAAGTCAGCGCGCCATGCAAAAGGGTGTTGGCGCCCAGGGGTTCGGACATGCGGATGCGCGCCTGAAGAGGGCCATCGCCGGTGGCGGTGAGGTGTTCGGGGCGCAGGCCCAGCTTGACCGGCCCGTCCGGCCCGGACGCAGCGCCAAGGACGGCATCGCCAAGGCGCACGGAGCCGCCCGAGACCTCGGCATCAAAGATGTTCATCGAGGGCGAGCCGATGAATTGCGCGGCAAAGAGGGTGGCGGGGGTTTCATAGACCTCGAGCGGCGTGCCGATCTGTTCGGCCACGCCGCCGTTCATCACGATCATCCGGTCCGCCATGGTCATCGCCTCGACCTGGTCATGGGTCACGTACAGCGCGGTGATGCCCAGCTTGTCCTGCAATTCGCGGATCTCGAGCCGCATCTGCACGCGCAGCTTGGCATCGAGGTTCGACAGGGGTTCATCGAACAGGAACACCGCGGGTTCGCGCACGATGGCACGGCCCATGGCAACACGCTGGCGCTGGCCGCCGGACAGCTGGCGCGGCTTGCGATCCAGAAGCGGCTCGAGCTGAAGAAGGCGCGCGGCCTCTTCGACCTTGGCGTTGATCTCGGTCTTGGGCAGGCCCGCGATCTTGAGGCCATAGCCCATGTTCTGGCGCACGGACATGTGCGGATACAAAGCGTAGTTCTGGAACACCATCGCGATGTCGCGGTCCATCGGTTCCAGATCGTTGGCGCGGGCGCCGCCGATCAGCACATCGCCCGAGGTCACCGTCTCGAGCCCCGCGACCATGCGCAGCAACGTGGATTTGCCACAGCCCGAAGGCCCGACGATCACGATGAATTCGCCATCGGCGATCTCCATGTCGATGCCGTGGATCACATCCGTGGGCCCAAAGCTTTTGCGGATATCGCGGAGGGTGACGGTTGCCATGTTATTTCTCGCTATCAACCAGGCCGCGCACGAACAGCTTTTGCATCGACACCACGACGATCACCGGGGGGATCATCGCAAGGATCGAGGTTGCCATGATGGTGGGCCAGTGGGCAAAGTCATCGCCCGAGGGGAACATCTGTTTGATGCCCATGACGATGGTGTTCATCTCGGGATCGGTGGTGATCAGCAAAGGCCAGAGGTACTGGTTCCAGCCGTAGATGAACAGGATCACGAACAGGGCGGCGATGTTGGTGCGGCTCATCGGGACGACGATGTCGATGAAAAACCGCATGGGCCGCGCGCCATCCACGCGGGCGGCCTCGGCCAGCTCGTCGGGGATGGTGAGAAAGAACTGGCGGAAGAGGAACGTCGCCGTGGCCGAAGCGATCAGAGGAAAGATCAGGCCCGAATAGCTGTTGAGCATCCCGAACCCCGCGACCACTTCGAACGTGGGTACGATGCGCACTTCGACCGGCAGCATCAGAGTGATGAAGATCATCCAGAAAAACGTCTGCCGCCCGGGAAAGCGGAAATAGACGATGGCAAAGGCCGAAAGAAGCGAGATGATGATCTTGCCCACCGCGATGCCCAGAGCCATCACAAGCGAGTTCAGCAGCATCGTGCTGACCGGCACGTTCACACCCGAAAACAGCGCGTTGCGGTAGTTGATCCAGAACTGGTCGCCGGGCCACAGGGGCATGGGCGGGCGGATGATCTCGGCCTGGGTCACGGTCGAGGCGACAAAGGCCAGCCAGATCGGAAAGAAGATCACCAGAACGCCAAGGATCATGAACACATGCGTCAGCCAAAGGCCTGCGCCGCGCCGTTCGACCATGCCCGAGTGCTGCGCCATCAGTAATGCACCCGCTTTTCAACGTATTTGAACTGGACCACCGTCAGAAGGCCCACGACCACCAGAAGGATCACCGATTGCGCCGAGGACGAGCCGAGATCCTGCCCGACAAAGCCGTCGGAAAACACCTTGTAGACCAGGATGGTTGTCGATTGCTGAGGCCCGCCGCCGGTGATCGTGTGGATCACGCCGAAGGTTTCAAAGAAGGCATAGACCACGTTGACCACCAGAAGGAAAAAGGCGGTGGGCGTGATCAGGGGCAGGACGATGCCAAAGAACCGCCGCCAGAAATGCGCGCCGTCGATCGCGGCAGCCTCGATCACCGAGCGGGGCACCGATTGCAGGGCGGCAAAGAAGAACAGGAAGTTGTAGCTGATCCGCCCCCAGGCCGAGGCGACGACGACAAGCCCCATCGCCTCGCCTCCGTTCAGCACATGGTTCCAGTCATAGCCGAGATGGCCGAGGTACCACGAGATCACACCCACCCGGGTGTTGAACATGAACAGCCACAGCACCCCCGCCACGGCAGGGGCCACGGCATAAGGCCAGATCAGCATGGTGCGGTAGACGCCCGAACCTTTGATCAGCCGGTCCGCGATCACCGCCAGAAACAGGGCCGGGATCATCGAACACAGCGTGACCAGCAGGGAAAACACCGCCGTCGTCACAAAGGACGCACGGTAGAACGGATCGCTGAGCAGGAATTCGAAATTGCCAAGGCCCACGAATTTGGACGACAGGCCAAAGGGGTCGGGGATGAACAGCGATTGCCAGATCGCCTGCGCCGCCGGGTAGAAGAAGAACACCGCCGAGATCAGCACCTGAGGCGCGATCAACACCAGCGGCAGCAGCCAGCCTTTGAACAGAACGCGTTTTTCCATGGGGGCCCCGGACGGTGAAATCCGCCCCGGGGTGTGCCCCGGGGCGAAAGGTGCCGTGTCTTAGCGGTTGGCGCTTTCGAACCGGCGCAGCAGAGCATCGCCGCGCGACTTGGCGCTGTCCATGGCGGCTTGCGCGGTCTTGTCGCCCGACCAGATGGCCTCGAGCTCTTCGTCGATGATCCCGCGGATCTGGTCGAACGAGCCAAGGCGCAGGCCCTTGGAATTGGCGGTCGGCTGCTTGGCGGTCATCTGGATCACCGCGATGTCGGTGCCCGGATTTTCGTCATAGAAGCCGGCCGCGCGGGTGGCGTCGCCAGCGGCGGCAGTGATCGGCAGATAGCCGGTGTCCTGGTGCCATTGCGCCTGCACGTCCGACGAGGACAGGAACGCGAGGAATTCGCCCACGCCTTTGTATTCCTCGGCCTCGTGACCGGCCATCACCCACAGCGACGCGCCGCCGATGATGGTGTTCTGCGGCTCGTCCGCGACCGCTTTCCAATAGGGCAGGGGGCGGACTTCGAAATCGAACTCGGCCTCGGCCTTGATGCCGGCATAGCCTGCCGAGCTTTCGGTGAAGAGCGCGCATTCGCCCGAGCGGAAGTTGGCCCCGCCTTCGTTGCGGCGGCCGGTGTAGATGAACTTGCCGTCCTTGGCCCAGTCCTGCATCGCCGAAAGGTGCGCAACCTGCGCGGGGCCGTTCAGCATCAGCTCGGTATCAAGCCCGGCAAAGCCGTTGTCCTGGCTGGCAAAGGGCACATTGTGGTAGGCCGAGAAGTTCTCGAGGTGGATCCAGCTTTGCCATGCGGTGACCAGAGGGCAGTCTTCGCCCCCGGCCTTGAGAGCATCAAGGGCGGTGCCGACATTTTCCCACGTGGACAGGTCCATGTCGGGGTCCACGCCCGCAGCCTTGAACGCATCGCGGTTCACCCACAGAACGGGCGTCGAGGAGTTGAACGGCAGCGAAAGCATGTCGCCATCGGTGGTGGTGTAGTAGCCCTTGACCGAGCCGATATAGGCGTCCGGGTCAAAGGTCGCGCCGCTTTCGGCCATCACCTCGTGGACCGGGCGCACGGCGCCCTGGGCGGCCATCATCGTGGCGGTGCCGACTTCGAACACCATCAGGATATGGGGCTGTTCCTGCGCGCGGAAGGCGGCGATGCCGGCGTTCAGCGTTTCGGAATAATTGCCCTTGTGGCTTTGCACGACGGTATAGTCGCTTTGGCTGGCGTTGAACGCGTCAACCTGAGCGGCAACCAGTTCGCCCAGACGGCCGGTGAAGGCGTGCCAGAACTGCACTTCGGTTTCCGCCGCGGCTGCGATCGGTGTCAACATCGTCGAAACGGCCGCAAGGCCGAGCATTTTCGTTTTCATATGATCCTCCCAAGGCACCGGTGCGGTGCGCTTTCAAGACATCCCGGCAGCAGCGCCGGCTGGACAGCTTGTGACGTCAGAGTACCTTGGGTCGGTCATAATGCAAGATGCTTTTGTCCGGCCATGATATAACGTAATGTTATGGCAGGGCGCACAGGACATCAGGCAGGACACATGACCGAACGCAAGACCCCCAGACTTCGTCAGCTTGAGGCGCTTATGGCGGTGGTTCGTAACGGCTCGATGACGGCGGCGGCACAGGATCTGAAGATCACCCAGCCCGCGATCAGCCGCCTGTTGGCGGATCTGGCGCGGGAGTTTGATTTTGCGCTGTTCGACAAACAGGGCGGGCGGCTTGTGCCGACGCAGGAAACCCGCCTGCTGGTGCCGGACATCCGCCGGGTGCTGGAGCTGATGCGGCAGATCGCGGATGTCAGCACCGAGATCACCAATCGCAAGGCGGGCCATATCCGGGTGGCCTGTCTGCCGGGCTTTGCCACCAGCCATCTGCCGCAGGTGGTGGCCGGATTTCTGCGCGACAGGCCCGGCGTGTCGATGACGATCGAGCCGGACCGCCCCGAACGGATCCTGGAATGGATGGTGGCCGAGCAATATGACGTGGGCATAACGGACGGTTTTCTGGGGCACCCGGCGGTGGAAAGCACGCATGTGGATGTGCGCACGGTATGCGTCTTTCCCGAAGGTCACGCGCTGGAGGGCGCCCGCAGCATCAGCCCAAGAGACCTGGACGGCGAAAGCCTGATCCACACGCGGCGGGACAGCGTCTTTTTTGAACAGCTGGAGCGCAGGTTCCGCGACGCGGGGGCCGAGCTGCAAAGCCATGTCGAGGTGCGCCAGTTCACCGCCGCCTGCGAATTGGTGTGCAATGGGGTGGGCGTGTCGGTGGTGAGCGAGCTGGACGCGGTGAAATACGCAGGCCAAGGGCTGAGGTATCGCCCCTTTGTGCCGGCCTTGCCGCATGGCATTTCGCTGGTGCGTCCGATCCACAAGACGCCCTCGCTGATCACGCTGGACTTTATGGAGCGCTTTCTGGCCAGCCTGGCGCCGTATGTGGCCAAAGAGGGCTGAGGCGCTGCAAGAGCGCGCGTCAGGTGGTGCCGCCGATCCGCAGGCTGACGGGCACCTCGATCCGCTGGGGCGCTAGATCGGGCGTGTCAAAGACATGTTCCAGAAGGTCGGCGGTGTGATGCCCGATCTCTTCGGCTGACACGGACACGGTGGTGATCGAAGGCGTCGCGATCTGCGCGACTTCGAAATTGCCAAAGCCCGTGATCGCAACGTCGCCCGGCACCGAAAGGCCCATGCGCTGGCACGCGCACAGGCAGCCAAAGGCAACGGGGTCCGAGACGCAGACGATGGCATCATAAGACGTGACCGCGCGGCGGCCCATCTGTTCGATCGCGGTATGGCCATGGCGCATCGAGATCGGCGCACGCCCCGCTTCGAGCACGTCAGCCTCGGGCAGGCCCAGGGCCCGCGCCGTGGCGATCACCCCGTTGCGCCGGGCCATGCCGCGGAAATCCGCACCATCTTCGGCGCAGACGACCAGCAGGCGGCGGCGCCCGGTTTCCGCCAGGTGATGCACAACCAGCGACGCCGCATCCGCGTTGGAAAATCCCACCACATGGCCCAGCGGGTCAAACGGCAGGTCCCAGGTTTCGATCACCGGCAGGGCCCGGTTCAGGATCATGGCGCGCGCTGCATCGGTGTGCTGGCCACCGGTCAGCACCAAAGCTTCGGGGTTGCGGGCCAGAAGCTGGCCGATCAGCGCCGCCTCGCGGTCGATGCAATAGCCGGTCGAACCGAGCAGAAGCTGGAACCCTGTCGCCTCGAGGCTGTCCGACAGCCCCCGGAATGTCTGGGCAAAATTGGCGTTGTTCACCGACGGCATGGTCAGCGCGACAAAACCGCTTTTCTGCTGGCGAAAGGCCTGCGCGGTGGCGTCGTAGACATAGCCCAGATCACGGGCCGCGCGGCGCACCCGGTCGCGGGTGTCCTGGTTCACCCGCTGGTCATCGCGCAGAGCGCGGCTGACGGTCATCGGAGAGACCCCCGCCGCCCGCGCCACGTCCCGCATGGTCACCCGCGCGCCCATCGCAGCCAGACCGCCCCGTCAGACCTTGAACGACGTGCGTTCGGTCACGTGGTGGTGGATGCGCCCGTCAAAGTATTCGGCGACGATTTCGCCGGTGACCTCTTTGGATTGGAACCGGGCAGGGGCCGCCAGCGCGCTTTCCATCGCGGCCACATCGGGGTAGCTGATCGCCAGGATCAGCGGGTATTCGGGCGCGCCCGGGTCGCGGTCGGTGCTGAACATGACGC
>JAHDCH010000035.1:0-13200 GCA_020629995.1 Pseudaestuariivita sp.
CGCGTCCATCTTCTTCTGGCCAGAAATATCCCGGGGGTCTGGGGGCTGGCCCCCAGAAAGCGCAGCATGAGCAATTCTTACGACGGCGGCCGTCTCGACCTGCCCTTTGTCGGCATCTCCACCTTCGGCAAACGCCCCTACGTCAGCGACTGGAGCGCCATCGACGCCGATGCCGCCATCCTTGGCGCACCTTTTGATTTTGGCACCCAATGGCGTTCGGGCGCGCGCTTCGGCCCGCGCGGAGTGCGCGAGGCCTCGACGCTCTTCTCCTTTGGCCATGCCGGCGCCTACGATCACGAGGACGACGCGACCTACCTTCCCGGCAGCGTGCGCATTGTCGACCTTGGCGATGCCGACATCGTGCACACCGACACCGAAACCAGCCATGCCAATATCGAAGCCGGCGTGCGCGCGATCCTGTCCGCCGGGGCCCTGCCCGTCACCATCGGCGGCGATCATTCCATCAACATCCCCTGCATCCGTGCCTACGAGGGCCACGCGCCCTTCCACCTGTTGCAGATCGACGCGCATCTCGACTTTGTCGACGAACGCCACGGCGTCCGGCACGGCCACGGCAACCCGATGCGCCGCGCCGCCGAACAGGCCCATGTCTCGGGCCTGACGCAGGTGGGCATCCGCAACGTGTCCTCCACCGCCCGCGAAGGCTACGAGGACGCGCGCCGGATGGGCTCGGACATCCTCAGCGTGAGGCAGGCGCGCGCGCTTGGTCCCGCGGGCGTGGCCGGGCGCATTCCCAAGGGCGCGCCGGTCTACATCACCATCGACATAGATGCCTTTTGTCCGTCAATCGCGCCGGGCACCGGCACGCCCTCGCATGGCGGGTTTCAGTACTATGATGTGCTCGAGCTGCTTCAACAGGTCACCCGTTCCCATGACATCGTCGGCATCGACCTTGTCGAGGTCGCGCCCGATTATGACCCGGCCGGCTCTACTTCTATCCTGGCTGCGCAAATCCTGCTCAATCTCCTTGGCTTTGTCTTTCACGCGCGCGGCTTCCGCTAGGCGCCCGCAAAAAGTTCGTACGAACTTTTTGCGCCACCGCCGCGCAAAGACCAAAACCTGCCGCCATTCGGCTTTCCCTTTCCGCGCGGCACACTAATGTGCACCTCGTGGCAACAGAGACCGGGCAGATGACACAAGATCCTCTCGTCGTATTCACACCTTCGGGCAAACGCGGGCGCTTTGCCGTCGGCACGCCGATCCTGCAGGCGGCGCGCCAATTGGGGGTCGACCTCGACAGCGTCTGCGGCGGGCGCGGCATCTGTTCCAAATGCCAGATCACGCCATCCTACGGCGATTTTCCGAAACACGGGATCACCGTTGCGGACGGCGCGCTCAGCGACTGGAACGCCGTCGAAGAGCGCTACAAGTCCAAGCGTGGCCTGATCGATGGCCGCCGCCTGGGATGTCAGGCGCAAGTGCAGGGCGATGTGGTGATCGACGTGCCCCCAGAAAGCCAGGTCCACCGCCAGGTCGTGCGCAAGGCCGCTGCCGCCCGCGATATCGTCATGGCCCCCGCCACACGCCTGTTCTACATCGAGGTGGACGAGCCCGACATGCATACCCCCACCGGCGATGTGGAACGCATTGCCCGCGCGCTCGAGACGCAATGGGACATGTCCGGCGCCACGCTTGCCCCGGCGCTCTTGCCCGGCCTCCAGCGCGTGTTGCGGCAAGGCGCATGGAAGATCACCGTTGCACTGTTCCAGGATCACCGCGGCGGCGCGCCGGTCATCACCCAGATCTGGCCCGGCTTGCACGAAGGTGGCCTGCACGGCCTTGCCATCGATCTTGGCTCGACCACCATCGCCGCCCACCTGTGCGATCTGAAAACCGGGGCCGTGCTGGCCTCGTCCGGCGTGATGAATCCCCAGATCCGCTTTGGCGAAGACCTGATGAGCCGCGTGTCGTATGCCATGATGAACCCCGGCGGCGAAAAGGACATGACCGACGCGGTGCGCACCGCGCTGAACGGCCTGACCGAAGCCATCGCCACCGAAGCCGAGATTGACCCGCAAACGATCCTCGAGGCTGTGTTTGTCTGCAACCCGGTCATGCATCACCTGCTTTTGGGCATAGACCCGGTCGAGCTGGGTCAGGCGCCCTTTGCCCTCGCCACATCCGACAGCCTCAGCCTTGGCGCACGCGATCTGGACCTGACCGCGCTTGCGCCCTCGGCACAGGTCTACCTGCTGCCCTGTATTGCCGGGCACGTGGGCGCCGACGCCGCCGCCGTGGCCTTGAGCGAAGAGCCCGGCAAGCGCGATGATCTGTCTTTGATTGTCGACGTGGGCACCAATGCCGAGATCCTTCTGGGCAACAAGACACGCGTGCTGGCCTGCTCATCGCCCACCGGTCCTGCCTTCGAAGGCGCGCAGATCAGCAGCGGGCAACGCGCTGCCCCCGGCGCCATCGAACGGATCGAGATTGATCCCATCACCAAAGAGCCGCGTTTTCGCGTGATCGGATCCGATCTGTGGTCGGACGAGGACGGCTTTGCCGAGGCGACCGCCGGATCAGGCATCACCGGCATCTGCGGCTCGGGCATTATCGAAGCGGTCGCCGAATTGCGCATTGCCGGCCTTCTGGACCCGTCAGGCCTGATCGGCTCGGCCGAGGCCACAGGCACCCCCCGCTGCATCCCCGAAGGCCGCACGCATGCCTATGTGATCCACGACAGCACCGCCTCGGGCGGCCCGCTGATCACCGTGACCCAGGGCGACATCCGCGCCATCCAGCTGGCCAAATCGGCGCTTTATGCGGGCGCGCGCCTGCTGATGGACGAAATGGGTGTCGACAAGGTTGACCGTGTGGTTCTGGCCGGGGCCTTTGGCGCGCATATCTCGCCCAAACACGCAATGGTGCTGGGTATGATCCCCGATGTGCCCCTCGATGCTGTGCTCTCCGCTGGCAACGCCGCGGGTACGGGTGCGCGCATCGCCCTGTGCAATATTGACGCCCGCGCCGAAATTGAACGCGTTGTGCACCAGATCACCAAGGTCGAAACCGCGATCGAGCCGCGCTTTCAGGAACATTTCGTGGCCGCCAACGCGATCCCGCACGCGACCGAACCTTTCGCCACCCTGCGCAGCATCGTGCCTTTGCCCGAGGTGTCGTTCAACACCGGCGGCTCTTCGGATGCGGGAGGCCGCCGACGCCGGCGCCGCGCGTGACCCCCTGCCCGGGATGGGTGACAAGCACCCATCCTACAGGGGACCGCGCGGATGCGTAGGATGGGTGCTGGTCACCCATCTACCTTATGTCAGCCAACCTTTGCGGCGCCTTCTGCCATGGATTTCAACTTGGCATACGCAATGTCCGGGTCAACCGTGCCGAACCCTGCAAAAGTACCAAAGCCGCAGTCCGATCCGGCCACGACGCGCTCGGCCCCGACGATGTCGACAAACCGCTCGAGCCGCTGCGCCACCAGATCGGGGTGCTCGATAAAGTTGGTGGTCGTGTCCACGACGCCCGGCACCAGCACCTTGCCATCGGGAATGTCCGCCTTGCGGTCGCGGAACACCGCCCATTCGTGGCCATGGCGCGGATTGGACGTCTCGAACAGCATATAGGCCGCATCGGTCGCCATCAGCGTGTCGAACACCGTCGCCATGTCGATGTCACAGCAATGCGGGCCTTCGTAATTGCCCCAGCAGATGTGGATCCGCACTTTCTCTGCCGGCACGTTCTGCAGTGCGTGGTTCAGCGCATCCACATGGGTCTGCGCGATCTTGAGGAACTCCGCATCGCTCAGATCCGCGAACAGCATGTGCCGCGACAGCGCCAGATCCGGGCAATCGAGCTGCAGATCCAGCCCCGCACCCACGATCGTCTCGTATTCCTCGCGCATCGCATCTGCCAGCGCGGCCAGATACGCCTCGCGCGTGGGATAATAGTCGTTCTGCAAAAACAGCGAGATCACTCCCGGCGAGGCCGCGTTCATAAAGCCGCGCTCTGCCCCGTGCTTGGCCATCGCCGCCTTGAGGTTGTCGATGTCCTTTTGCAGCTCGCCCTGCCCCTTGGATTTCACTTCGCCCACACACATGGGCCGCGCGTATTGCGGCGTGCCGCCGTCGTCGGCCAGCCGCTTGAGAAAGCCGGGAAACATCTTGAGGTCCGCCGGCGCGTTGCGCGGGCTGTCGCCGTCAAAGCCGGTGTAGCGGTCCTTGACGTAGGTGGCATAGCTGATCTTGGACGTCTCGCCGTCCGACACGATGTCAACGCCCGCCTCGACCTGCCGGCGCACGGTTTCATCGACAGCGGCGGTCATGCAGGCGTCAAACTCACCATGGTCATAAGGTTTGCCGTGTTCGCGCGCAAAGATGAAATCCACCACATCCTGAGTGCGGGGCAACGAGCCTACATGCGTTGTCTTGATCGGCATGGCGTGTCCTTTGGTCTGATCTTGGGTTCAACTGGCCGGTGGCGGCAGGGTGCCGCCCAGGCGTTTGACTTCGGCCCGCAAGGCCTGCGCCTCTTCGGCCATTGCGCGCGTTTGCTGCGCGACGGCGGCGCGCACCATGTCGGCGGGGTAGAGGTCGGGCAGGAATTGCGGGCAGTTCCAGTCGCGCGCCGCGACCTCGATGGTGACGATGCGCTCGGCCCGGCCCTGGCCAGGCGTGGTCACAGCCTCGACCGTTTCGGCGCTGGCCTCGGCAAGGGGCTCGACGCGCATGTGACCCAGCAATTTCAGCCGTGCCTTGGCCGCGTAATCGGTCAGGAACAGCGCCACCCGGTCATCGGCGGCTACATGGCCCGTGGTGATATACTGACGGTTGCCCCGGTAATCGGCAAAGCCCAGCGTTGTGGGCCCCAGCACCTTGAGAAACCCGCGCGGCCCGCCGCGGTGCTGCACATAAGGCCAGCCTGTTTCCGACACCGACGCAATATAGAAACTGTCGCGCGCTTCGATAAAGGCCGCCTCGTCCTCGTTTAGCCCTTCCGGGGTGCGTGCCTTGTAGGCCTGCGCATATTTGTCACCGGTGCCGTCCTCATCCTGCAATCGGCGGACGTGCCCCTGAAACAAAAGATCGGCATAGTTCTGCATCAAGATCAGCCCGTATGCATCAGAATTTGCTTCCAGATTGCCGTTTCGTCAAACAGCACCCATTCGCGCCGCAAACCCCAGGGGCCAAATTCGGCATGGCACGCGCCCATGATGTGCACCTCGGCGCCCGTGGGCGTGCCAAATCCGCCCCAGCCGTCATGTTTGCCCGTCAGCGACCAGCGCAGCGCGGCGCGGGGCGGCATCATCGGGTCTTCGCGTCCGATTTGATGATGGATCTCGAATTTCGCCGACGGGAAGGCCGCGCGCAGGCTCATCCAGAACCGGTCGACGGGGCCGTGGCTGATCCCTTCGGCACCGCCGGGATAGGCCACATTGACTGCGCGGTCGTATTCCGCCGGGATCACGGCCATGTCCGCACCCATGATGCGCGTGACGATGTCGCCATAGCGCTGGCCCCATGCATTGTCATTGCCGCGTCCCTTGTAGGGCCCTGCGACATCCCGCGATGGGTGGAACGTGGCAACGGCCGCGTCTGGCCCGCCCTCTTTGTCGATCAGGTCGCGGGCATAGTCGCGCGGCTCCCAGCCCAGCTGGCGCACGATGGCGCCCTGGTCGCGGATCAGCCATTCGTCGTTGATCTGATTGTTGATCGCATGGCAATCGGCGATGATCCGGTATTGCAGACGTTTGCCCGTTGCCGCGCCATAGACCCCGTCACCCAGATGGGTTGCGGTCGAATGCAGGCGGTGCGACGACAGCATCCCCTCTTCTGGCGTACCGGACCAGATCACATCCTCGCCGAACAATGTCCGGTCCGGAAATTCTGCCAGCGTTGCCATGGTGGCGGCGATCACGCCCTGATTGCCCACCACCACCGACGCGGGCGAGCGCACAACGATGTCGGACGCGTAATATTCGTGCAGCGTTGCGATGCCGCGGTCTTCCCAGATTTCCTTGGTGATGCCGATGATATAGTCGGGGAAGTCCTTGAACCGGTTTGAAAAACCCTTCATCGCGTCGTCCTTTCAATGCCCTCGGGACGGCGGGCCGAGCCGCGCACCACCAAGGGGCTGTCTATAACATGGGCCACGGGCGGCGCGGCGGGCGCCTGCATCTGGCGGATCAGGGCCGACACCGTGGCCTCGACCATCTTGTTGGCGCGCTGGCGCACCGTGGTCAGGTCATAGGCCGCCCAGGCCGCCGGCGGCACATCGTCATAGCCCACGACCGAGATATCCCCGGGCACATCCAGCCCCAGATCATTGCGCAGCGCGTCCATCACCGGAAACGCCATGTGGTCATTGGCCACGAACAGAGCATCCGGTCGGTTGGCGCCGCCGCAGACGCGCAGCGCCTCGGCACGGGCCTGTTCCTGGATAAAGGCCCCGTCCCCGCGGATGTGAAGCGGCAGACCGGCTTCGGCCAGCGCCGCGCGCAGGCCCGCTTCGCGGTCTCGCTGGGTCGAGGCACCGTCATAGCCGGCGATATAGCCGATCTTTTGATGCCCGCCCGCGATCAGGAACCGGCCCACAGCCAAACCGCCTTCGAAGTTGTCCGACGTGACCGAATTGACGCCGGCCCCGTCCTGCGTGCGGTTGAACAGCACCACCGGCACCTTTTGCGCGCGGCAGCGCTCGGTCAGTTCGGACGTCAAGTCGACCGAGGCGACAACGATTCCATCCACTTGATAATCAAGGATTTCATCCATGATCCGGTCCACGCCTTCGGTGGTTTTCGAGACCATGAAAACCAGAACGTGATACCCTTCTGCCTGCAGCGCATTCGACAGTTTCTCAAGCGCTTCGGGGTAAAAGTAATTGTCCAGGTAGGCGACGATCAGTCCGACGATGCGGCTTTTGCCAGTGATCAAGGACCGGGCCAGCACGTTGGGCCGATAGCCCAGCTCGTCTGCGGCGGCGCGCACCTTTTTGCGAGTGGCGTCGCTGACCGATGCGCCGGGGGTAAAGACCCGGCTGACCGCCGATTGACTGACGCCCGCCTTGGCGGCGACCTGATGTGCCGTGACCCGTGCCATCAATCCGCCGTCCAACCTCCGTCCACCAGCAGCGACGTGCCGGTCACCAGGCTCGAGGCGTCCGATGCCAGGTAGACCGCCGCGCCCATCAGATCTTCGACCTCGCCAATGCGGCCCAGTTTGATCTTGTCCTCGACCCAGGCTTTCAGCTCGGGGCGGGCGAAGGTGGGACGCGTCAGTTCGGTCACCACAAAGGTCGGCGCGATGCAGTTGACACGCACCCGGTGCGGGCCCCATTCGATCGCCATCGCCTTGGTAAATCCTTCGACGCCGTGCTTGGTGCCGCAATAGACGGCGCGCTCTTGCCCGCCGACCTGGGCCATCTGGCTGGTGATGTTGATCAGGCTGCCGGGTTTGCCGGCCGCGATCAGCCCTTTGGCGACTGCTCTTGTCAGAAAGTAGGCCCCTTTGAAATTCAGCGCCTGCACCGCGTCAAAGTCGTCTTCGGTCGTGTCCAGCACAGGTGTGTGCCGGGCCAGACCTGCCGAGTTGAGCAAGATGTCGTAAGGCCCTGTTTTCATGACCTTTTCCTCGGTCTCAGCCACGTCTGCCACGTCCATTTCCAACGCGTCTGCGGTGCAGCCCTCGGCGCGCAGTTCCGCAACCGCATCTTCCAGCTTGTCACGGCGGCGCGCAGCCAATGTCACGGCCGCGCCTGCCCGCGCAAGCGCCACGCCGCAGGCAAGCCCGATGCCGGACGATGCGCCCGCCACAAGGGCACGGCGGCCTTCCAGCGAAAAAGACGGTGTGTGAGGCAGGGTCATAGGCATTCTCCGATCAGGTCACGCATGCGCGCAAACACATCTATACCCAACTGGTGATAGAGGTGAAGAAGATCGACAAGCACCCAGTTTTCACGAATTTTCCCCCGCTCGAGCCGCCAGAAATCGAGACTGCGCAATGTGACCTTCTGCCCGGTCCCCGGCAGGCCAAGCCACCCGCCGCCCGTCAACGTCTGGGCCATGTTGGGCCAGCCCGTCACGCCTACATAGGCGCCTTCGGCAAAGAAATGGTGGGTGATCTCGGCCTCGTGCTGGCCACGGTCGGGCATGGCGGCCAGGAACGGGATCTGGTGACGGCGGCGGAACCCGTCGATGCCGCGCATCGTTCCGATGCCCGACGGGCCATACCAGGTCATGTCATGGTGCCAGAAGCGCGGCAGCTCCATCGCCTCGGGCGGCTGTTTCGGGTGGCGGATCATAGCGTTCAGCATGTCGATCACATGCGTGCGCGACGCCTCTGACGTTGCAGGATCATGCGGCCCAAGACCGTCGCAAGTGGCAGGCCCCGGCACCAGACCTTCCCGCCCAAGCGACGGCGCGAGAGGCCAGACCGACGCTTGATGCATAATCTGAGGAATGTCCCATATCATCTGGAATTCACGAACTTTTCCGCCACTCATGCGATAGAATTCATGAAACCGCATATGCGCCATATGGCCAGTGGCCGGTATGCCCATCCATGGGCTCCGAAACAGGCCCACATAGGTGCCTCCGCACCCCAGCCAATCGGCACCAGCCTGATCCCGGCCCGAGATCGCGATCCAGTCTCGCCGCTCCAGATCCGGCCAGGCCTGCGCCAGGCCGGTCCAGAGAGCGTCAAAAATTGCCTCAGCCCCTGTCACGTCGCCAAATGGGTGGCACAGATGCCCGATCACATCCGGCGCGCAAGCCTGCGCAAACGCCGCGCGCGCCGCCGACAGATCGCCCTGCGCCAAGGCGCTGCGAAAGGGCGCGAGCGGATGGGTCACTCGGCCGCCCCGCCATAGGGCACGTTCTGTCCGCCATAGCGGCGCACGCGCACATTGGCCTGTTCGGCGTGACCGACGAACCCTTCCAGCAGGCACAGGCGCGAGCAATAGGCGCCGATCTCGGCCGCGGCGGCGTCTGTGGTGACCTTTTGATAGCTGTGAGTCTTGAGGAACTTGCCAACCCACAGGCCGCCCGTATAGCGCCCCGCCTTCTTGGTCGGCAGCGTGTGGTTGGTGCCGATCACCTTGTCGCCATTGGCCACATTGGTGCGCGGCCCGAGGAACAGCGCGCCGTAGCTGTGCATGTGCTCGAGGAACCAGTCGTCGCGGTCGGTCATGACCTGCACATGTTCGCTGGCGATATCATTCGCGACCTCGAGCATCTCGTCATAGCTGTCACAGAGGATGACCTCGCCGTATTCCTCCCACGACTTGGACGCGGTGTCGGCGGTGGGCAGCATGGTCAGCAGGCGGTCGATCTCGGTCAGCGTGTCGCGGGCGAGTTTTTCGGAATTGGTGACCAGAACGGCGGGCGAGTTGTAGCCATGCTCGGCCTGCCCCAGCAGATCGGTGGCGCACAGTTCGCCATCCGCCGCCGTCTCGTCGGCAATCACCATGGTTTCGGTCGGCCCCGCAAACAGGTCGATGCCGACGCGGCCATAAAGCTGGCGCTTGGCCTCGGCCACGAAGGCGTTGCCAGGGCCGACCAGCATATGCACCGGGTCGATCGTTTCTGTGCCGATGGCCATGGCCCCCACGGCCTGAATGCCGCCCAGAACGTAGATTTCGTGCGCGCCGCCAAGGTGCATGGCGGTCACGACGGCGGGATTGGGCTTGCCCTGCCACGGCGGGGTGGCGGCGATGATGCGCGGCACACCGGCAACCGATGCCGTGGCGACCGACATATGCGCCGAGGCGACCATGGGAAACTTGCCGCCGGGCACATAGCAGCCCACCGATTGCACCGGAATGTTGCGATGGCCAAGGATCACGCCGGGCATCGGTTCGACTTCGATATCCAGCATGCTGTCGCGCTGCGCCTGGGCAAAGTTGCGCACCTGTTCCTGCGCGAACTTGATGTCTTCCATGTCGCGCGGGCTGACCTCGGCCATGAGCGCTTCGATCTCGCTCTGGCTCAGCTTGAAGCTGGCCGGCGCGTAATTGTCGAACTTTTCGCTGAGTTCGCGCACAGTGGCGTCGCCGCCGGTTTCGATGGCCTTGAGAGTGCTTTCGACGATCTCGCGCACCTTGCTGTCATCTTCGGCGCGGTCCGCTTCGGATTTGGCGGTCTTGAGATGAGTGATGGCCATGGCAGGCTCCTTTCGGCTGCGGGGCCCCGGGGCACAGACCCGGGGCGCGTGTCAGGGGGTTGGCGGTGTCTTGTCGCCGCGGTCAAAGGCTTCCCAGCCTTCACCATTAAAAACGTCGACGCCCAGCTGGGCGAGCACATGGGGGAAGTCGACCATCACGTAATTGTCGGTGATGCGGCCGTCCTCGACCTTCCAGAAATCCATATACCGGATCTCGATCCGTTTGCCGGTGGCAGGGATGCCCATGAAGGTGCCGCCATGGGTGGCTTCCTGCCGGCCGAAGGCCGCGGCCCATTCGCCCATGTAAAGGCGCGCCTCGTCCACGCAGACCTTGTCGTGGAACGCGGCCTGAAACGGTTTTTGCCAATTGTCCTGAAAGGCTTGCAGCCCGTTCTTGGTGCCGCATCCCTGATTGCCCATCCAGCGAAAGGTTTCGGCGAAAAATTCGCCAATGTCGCTGATGCGGTGATCGTTGAGGCCGTCTACCATGCCTTCGATCACCGCGCGGGTTTCGGCGGTTTTCGACATGTCTGTGTCGCGGGTCAGGACCGCTTGTTCGGGGCGTGCGCCTGCCATGTCAGAAGCCTTTGCGAGTTGCGGGCCGAGGGAGCCTCCGGCCGCCATATTTGGAAAGAGAAGAAGGCATCAGGGTGCCTCCAGCACATCAACGCCCAGCTGCAAAAGCACATGGGGGATGTCGACGAAGACCCAGTTTTCACGCAGTTTGTCCCCTTCGCGCCGCCACCAGTCGCAGACCCGCATGTAGATGCGGTCGCCCGAAGGAGGCTGGCCCAGAAAAGTGCCCGTTTGCACGCAGTTGAGCGACGGCCAGCCGCCCGAGCAGACGTAATCGCCATCGCCGAAGCGGGTGAAGTGGCGGGTCAAAGAGCCCGGTTTAGACCCGCCGATCCATTCGCTGAACGCGCCTTCGAACGGGACCTGAAAGCGCTGGAAGCCGTCGATGCCGACAAAGGAGCCAAAAGCGCCGGGGCCATACCAGATCATATGGTCGTGCCAGTAGGGGCGCCATTGTTCATCGGGCGTGGCCAGGCCGGCCAGCATGTCGGTGACCATCTGGTACGAGCTGGCGCCGCGGGCCGGGTCCGAGGCGCGCCAGAGCAGGCCGTCCTGGGTCATGGGGCCGGGCTGGATCCCGGTAAAACCACGGGTGGCGCCGGGGCTGTGGGTGATCGGCCACTGGCCGCAGGCGATCATCAGCTCGGGGATGTCGAGGAAGATGTAGCTTTCCACCGCCTGCCCGTCTTGCATCCGGTGGAATTCGCCAAAGCGCAGCCAGGCCAGCTCGCCCGTGGGCTGAATGCCAAGCCAGGGCGCGTCGAACTGGCCGCAGTAGTAGCCCGTGGACGAGACCCAATCACCTTCGTCGTAGACGCCCGCCATGGCGATGTAGTCGGCCCGCGTCAGGCAGGAAAAGCTGCCATGCAGGCTGTCCAGCAGCGCCGCCTGGGGCGAGGTGTTGAACGGGTGCACGATCTGCGTGACAGCACCCTTTGCAAAGAAGGCCTGCGCCGCAGCTTTGTGGGCGGCGGGATCGGCGCTTGCATACGATTGCACATAGGCGCGAAGGGCGTCTCGGTTGCTTTGCATCACGGCGCCCTACCCTTTGACGGCGCCCGCGGTGAGGCCTGCCACGATGTGACGCTGGAAGAACATCACCAGGATAAACAGCGGCACGGTGGCGGAGACCACGGCGGCCACGGCAAACATGACGTTGCCTTCAGTCTGGGTCGTGCCCATGAAGGCGTTGATCGCGGGCACCATGGTGCGGTTCTGCTCGGACAGCAGCATCGTGGTGACGGCAAAGTCGTTATAGGCCAGCAGGAACGAGAACAGCGCCGTGGTGATCACGCCGGGCCACATGACCGGCATGATGACCAGCCGGAACGCCTGGAACTGGGTGCAGCCGTCGACCTTGGCGGATTCGTCAAGCTCTTGCGGGATCTTCTGGAAGAACGAATTGAGCATCCAAAGGGTGAAAGGCTGGTTGATCGCCACCAGAACGATGATCGCCGTCGGCAGATAGCCCCACACGTTGTACTGGAAGAACGGAGGCAGGTAGCCCGACACCAGAGTGATCGGCGGGATTGCGCGGAAGATCAGAGCAGTGATCAGCAGCCAGAAGACGTAATTGTACGACGAGCGCGACAGGGCATAGGCGCCCAGAGTGCCGATAGTCAGCGAGGTGGTCACTACAAACAGACACACCAGCATGGTGTTGATGACGTTGCGCCAGAACTCTTCCTTGATCCAGGCGCCTTCGTACCCTGCCCCGGTAAAGGGCGAGCCGTAGGTGTCTTTGGTATTGGTGCCGAAAAACGCGTTGGTCCAGTCGGCGATGGAAAAGAAATCAAGCTCGACCTTGAACGATCCCCAGACCGTCCAGGCAAAGGGGAACGCGGCCATGACCAGCCAGACGGCGATGAACAGGGCCGAGGCGATCTTGAGCCACGTGGGGCGGTATTTGGCTGCAGTGGACATATCAGTGCGCCTTCGCTTTGAAATCACGCCAGGTGCGGACAAGGACCGGCGACAGCAGGATCGCAACACCGATCACCGTCAACACGGATGTGGTGGCCGCGGCGGTCAGCTGCCGCGTCTCGCCTCCCAGATCGTTGAAGATGATCCACGACAGGGACGTGGCATGGGCCTCGGCCGAGAAACCGACGATGGGTTCAAACACCCGGAAATTGTCCATCAGCTGGATCAGCGCCACGAAAGTGACCAAGGGCATCAGATGCGGGATGACCACAAACCGGATCTGCTGCCAGCGGGTTGCGCCGTCGATCTGAGCGGATTCAAGGGTGTCTTGCGGCACGGTCTGGAGACCGGCGTAGAACACCACAAAGGCAAACGGGGCCGAGGACCAGACACCATAGACAAAGAGCGAAATCCACATGAGCGGCGTCGACGCCTTGAGAGACAGAGTCGGGTCGGCGGCCAGATACGAGATCAGATTGCCCAGAACGCCCCGGCTGTCGATCATCCAGAACAGCACCAGCGCGCCCACCAGCGGGGTCACGATCATCGGCAACAGCGAAAAGAAGATCACGAAGCC
>JAHDCH010000035.1:13300-15545 GCA_020629995.1 Pseudaestuariivita sp.
CCCACGAACCGGCCCAGCGGCTTGTCTTCGCGCAGCTGCGCGGTGGCGGCCTGGTCGACGGTGGTGGATTTGGTGCAGCCAAAAGGCCCGCAGTTTTCGGATTCGATCAGGACCGCTTCGTGCGGGACGAACACCGATTGCATCACGATCGAAACCAGCGGGGCCGCGATGAACACCAGCATGGCCAGCGCCGTCGGCAGGAAGAACCAAAAGAACGTACGATGTTTCATGGTTTGCCCCGGGTTTCGTCGGAAAGAAGTTGGGATGGGATGCGCGAAAAGCCCCGCGCATCCCCCGGCCCTGCTTACTGCAGGAAGCCTTTTTCCTTGGCTGCGGCGGTGTAGGCCGCCTCGACATCGGCCAGCGCCTGCTCGGCCGATTCCGCGCCATTCATAAAGTCGGTCAGCTCAGCGCCGAGGGCGGTGTGCATCAGACCCATGTAGGGCAGCATGGGGTACGGGATCGAACCGGCCTGTGCGGCGGCGAACACGCCCACGGCGGCTTCGGTCGGCTCGTAGCCGTCGATCAGCCAGACGGCTTGCTTGGCGACTTCTTCGTCACCCAGGATGGCCGGGTTGATCGCGTGGGTCATCGCGATGAAGGTGGCTTCGGCCTCTTCGTCGCTGATGTTCTTGGCCACGGTCCAGCCGTCCCACCACAGGGTGGTTGCCGGGGTCGAGCCGCCGCCCACGGTCATCGGGCCTGCGATGGCAAAACCGTCGACAACCTCTTGCGGCACGCCGTCAGCGTCGGTCATGGTTGCGGCGCGGCTGCCCCACATGTTCATGATCGCGACGTTGCCCGCGCGGAACTCGGCGTTGGTGGCATTCGAGTCATGCGTCAGGAAGTCGGGGTTCATGTACTCCGACAGAGCCTTCATCATCTCCAGCGCCTTGACGCCCGCTTCGCTGTTCACGTTCGGCTCGGCCGAGCCGTCCTTGAAGTGCGACCCACCATAGCCGAGGAACATGTTGTTGAATTCCTGAGCCAGGTTCCAGCCGGCCTTGTAGGCGCCGCCGACGGGGTTTTCGGACAGGCCCTGCTCGCGCAGGATCTTGGCCGCGGCCAGCATGTCTTCGTAGGTGGTGGGCACGTCAACGCCGGCTTTTTCCAGCAGGTCGGCACGGTAGACGAGGTGCTGCGCGTTCGCCATGAAGGCAACCGCCATGACCTGACCGTTGATGGTGATCAGCTGGTTGGGCTTGAGGTCACCGCCGTGCTTGGCGACCAGGTCGTCCAGCGGGCGGATGACGTCTTCGTTCATCAGCGCGACGATGGACGAGTTGGCGATGATCGCCGATGTGTACTCGGCCGGGTTGCCCTGCATGCCCGCCACGTTGATCTTCTGGTGGTCGGCGGTCAGGTTTGTGGTGACCTCCGCGCCGCCGCAGCTTTGTGCGCCAGCGCCCACGGTCTGGATCGCCGGGAATTCGTTGCCCACGATCGACACGCGCGCGTCAATCGTGCAGGCGTGGCCATCGGCCAGCGCCATGGTCGAGGTGGACGCGAGAATTGCGGCCAGTGCGACTTTCTTCATGAACATATGGTTCTCTCCCTAGTGTTTGGGTGCGCCTTCGAAGTCACGCACCCTTGTGTCTCTGCCCCGATGGGACAGAAAACCTGGTTGCCGGGGTCACGCCCCGATACGCGCGCCGCTGTCTCGGTCGAACAGGTGGCAAATCTCGGATGGAATCGAAATTTTCACCGTATCGCCGATGCTTGCGCGGTATTCTTTATGTGCTTTGACGTTCACCTGCTGGCCATCGACACGGACCGTGACCATGGTGGCATCCCCCAGCAGCTCCATCGAATAGGCTGGTGCCTCGACCCCGTCCGCCGCGCCGTCCACGGTGGCGTCTTCGGCGCGGAAGCCCAGCGTTATCGGCCCGTCCGGCCCTGTCAGGCCCGTCACCTTGGTATTCTGCGCGGTGAAGGTCCCGCCGCGGAGCGTGCCGTGCACAAGGTTCATCGCCGGGTTGCCGATAAAGCTGGCGACAAAGGTGTTTGCGGGATTGTCGTAGATCTCGGTCGGGCTGCCGACCTGCTGGACAATGCCCTTGTTCATCACCACCACCCGGTCTGCCAGCGTCATGGCCTCGATCTGGTCGTGGGTCACATAAACCGTGGTCACCTGCAGCTCGTGGCTGAGGTTCTTGATCTGTGCGCGGGTCGACACGCGCAGCTTGGCGTCGAGGTTCGACAGCGGCTCGTCCATGAGGAACACGTTCGGCTCGCGCACGATGGC